>JAGXLK010000311.1 GCA_018334735.1 Planctomycetota bacterium
GAGAGTTGTGGCCGGGTTCGATCTGAACGACCGGGATCTGCACACCCGGCAGCTGTTCGCGAACGATCTCGGCGTAAACCGCACCCACCAGCAAAGCATCGATACTTTCGTTCAATAGATCGTCGACAAGCGACTCGGGCAGTTGCGCATGACCGCCCGAGGGACGAACCGCCATGTATTGACGGTGGTTCAAACCTCGCCGCTCCACGACCTGCATGAATTCATGAGCGATAACCCAGCCAAAATTGGCCTGCAGAGGAAGCGAAGGGTCCACAACAGTCAGAAGCCCGATCGTCTGCACGGACCGGTGCTCGAGGACCACCGTGCCCAGACCCGGTTTACGGCGGACGCGATTCCGTTTCGACAGCAGGCTGAGCGCATCCTGCGCCACCTGGCAGCTCACGCTGAAAAGCTCGGCCATCTCCGCAGTCGGGGGCAACTTCTGGCCCGGACTCAACTCACCGGCGTCAATCAATCCCCCCAGTTTGCCAGCTATCTGACGCGCCATCGGCAGGCCACTGGACGACTCGCAGCGCACCCCGCTCAGAATGTCCTTAACCGCTTTCACCATTTGCTTTCCCTGTAGCGCTCTCCTCAAGCGACTTATTATAAACTTCTTCTACTGTTATTATATCGACCGTTCCGGGGATGTCAAGGATTTCTTGACGGGAGGGAGGGATCTGCACTGAGAGGATTTTGCAGGCTCTTGAGGGCAAAACTAACCGGTCTTGATCAGGTAAAACAGATCGCCTCGCCATAGCCACCAGAGGACGGATGCGGCAACACAAGAGTGTTTTTGGAGAGGCGGGGCGCGCCTGACGACATGCGAGGTCCCATACTGCGTTCAGGTAAGTTCGAGGCTACCTTAAAGCATCTCGAGCACCAGAGAGCCACATTTCTCCCCATTTAGAAAGCCAATCTCAAGAAGCGCCCGCAGAATCTTCACGCCCCGTGAGCGGACTGGACTTCAGCCCCGCTCTGCGGGTCTGGAGTTCAGAACGCGGCCGATAAAATAGCATTGCAACGTCCCCACAGAAATGCTAAAAAAGCTCTTTTAGCAACGATTTCCCCGTTCCGCCTGTAACTCCACCCCCTGTTTCCGCAGTTCGGTCTGAACCGATTCAATATCGACCTCCCCGATCATACCGTTCCCTCCGGCGGCCGTCGCCGCAGCCACGCCCGCGCCCTGCCCAACCGCCATAGTCACCGACATAACTCTGAGCAATTCTGCCGGTTCGCAGGACGCGCCGCGTCCGCTGCCGATGACGAGATTTTCGATGGTTGGCGGAAGCAAACAACGCAACGGAATATCGAATGTTTTATTGGTGGGATGCATCGGCCGCTGACTCATAACGACCCCGCGTCCGACCGCATCCGGATAGCTCGGAGCGCTCTCGTATTCTTCCCATGTCATGGTGTAATCGGCATCCAACCAGCGTGTGCGACGCAGTCCGGGTGCATCAGCCGTGGCAAGGATGAAACTCTCTTCGCACCCGGGAAAAGTCCGGCGCGCAAAATCGGCCACGTGTTCCGCCAGTTTGCGTCCTTCCCGTAAGAGATCAGAGATGGCAGGTCCCTCCGGTCCTCTCAGGTCGAAAAAACCGGTATTGACCACGAGCGTTCCATTTTGCCGGATGGCATGGACCTGAAACGCGTCCATGTGGTAGAACCGTCCCCATTTCTCGCTGTATTCGCCGCGCTCAATCGGATCCTGCACCAGCCGCATTTTTTTCGCCGCGAAATGATGCCACTGATACCGCCCCGTCTCATCGTACATGCGCAACGCTTCTTCATAACCCAGTCCGATATCGGAATCGCTGAAATGTTCTTCGGGATGCTCCCGCATGTAATCGACAAACCGGTCGATGTCGACGTTCCCGAGGCGGAACAGAATGCTGTGCGGATTGCCGTTCATTCGCAGCGGGACTCCGGCATAATTTGCAACATCGTCATCCCCGGTCGCGTCCACGTAGCACCGGCCCCGGTACGCCTGCAGACCCGACCGATTGGCGACTTTCACATGTGTGATACGGTTTTCGTCGACGTCCGCTCCCACAACCAGGCTATCGTAAAGGATATCTACCCCGGCATCTTCGAGCATCTCGTCCATCGCGAGTTTACCGAGTTCGACATCAAAAATGACATGTCCGCGGTGCTGGTCCCATTTTGGGCTGGCGGCTCCTTTATCGGCCAGACGTTCGACGAGTTCGTAGGGAGCCCCCTGCAGCACAAACTCGCCGCTTTTGTTCTTAAAATAATTGCAGATAGACGGTTCCAGACTCGCCGTGGCGATCCCACCCGCATACGGGGCTTTCTCGATGAGAAGCGTTCTGGCGCCGGGTTTTGAAGCGCTCACCGCCGCACAGACACCGGCCAGTCCGCCGCCGACCACGATGACCTCGTAATCGTCCGCTGTTGCAGGGATCGATGCATTATTCTCTTCAGACCGCTTTTCCACTTTCTCCTGCTCCTCTCAAAAGGAAAAGACGTTTATTCACCGGAGCTTGGTTTTGAACAGACATATTCTTCGGTACGGCTGAGATTTATGTATCGCAAATAACTTTTTCGCACAAGCAAATTCTTCTTTCACTTGACTTCTAAGCGGAGTCACCCCATATTGCTCGCTCTGGAAGACGGGCGGAAGATGTTGTGTGCAGCTCCGCCCGAAGGGAATCCGCCTCGGTTCCGGCGATGTCCCAGCCGACTGCGGATCGGAAAACATCTTAGATGGGGATCTTGTATCATGTGTACAAGGGTGTGGGTCCGCGGCCACCACCGCGGCGTGTCTGATTTTACGGGAAAAAAGAGTAACCGTGCCGCGTTTACTCTCATCGAACTTCTTGTCGTCATCGGGATCATCTCGATTCTCTGCGCTATTCTTCTCCCGGCCGTGCAGGCCGCCCGGGGGATTGCACAACAGACAGCCTGCCTCTCGAACTATCGCTCTTTCGGCGAAGCGATGACGATCTATTCTCTTGAAAACGGCGGCCACCTCCCCGGCCCCAATACGTCCGGAGCTGGCTACGACGGCACGAATGTTCCACTGGCAAGAGACACGCAGGCCGATTTTCCAACCCAGAATACGGACTGGATTTCGCCCCTTTTCGGCAGCGAGTTCGGCTTTCCTTCCGAACACGCCACAAGAATGGAAGCTATTCTGGAGATCCCCCTCAGCTGCCCTGCCAATTCGCGGCGTTACGACTACCTGTATCCCGGAATGGGTTTGACGGAGTGGCATTACGCGAGCTACAACGCTCCCCTCGGTTTCCATGTCCGTCTGGATGGCCGAGCCAACAGCGATCCGACAGATGGCGATGATTCAAGCGTCCGCTATTATATCGACAGCTACCCGCGAAATTATTCATTCCTTCTCTCTCAGGTCGGACCTGCCGCCCAGAAGGTAAGCGTCTTCGAAGGCGCGCGGTACTGGGCGTACTGGATGGATTGGCCCGAGGAAGTTTCTTTCGACGGCTGGCCGTACAACGAATACGGCGGCAATTGGATGAATTATGGACCGGTCAGTAACTTCCGCTGGGACGGAAATCCGCACAAATTCAACATGTTACATAACCCGAGTTATCCGAAAAGACGATCCCTTGAAGGCGCGTATCGTCATGACAAAAACGGTCCCGCAATGAATTGCTTGTTTTTCGACGGTCATGCGAAATTATTGCACTGGCGCGAGAGTTTGTGCGTCAGCAACTACTTTCCGACCGGTTGCAAGATCGGAGGAATCTACGGCGCCGCCCAGATCTACGAAGATCATGCGAACGGAGAGATCCTGGATTAGGCTGCCTGCATCGGCTTATCTCCGCTGGATAGGCCTGCTTCGGCGTCCGCGCCAGCCACAAATGCGCTCGCTCTCGGTCCGACGACCGCATTTTCAGACAGAGCGTGGTCAGTATCGTCAACCCTTTGATTAACCGCTTTCCCGTTGCTTGACAGTCACGTCGGCCTCGGCTACACTCATTGTTTATCCGTGGGGGATTAGCTCAGCTGGGAGAGCGCGACAATGGCATTGTCGAGGCCGCGGGTTCGAGCCCCGCATCCTCCACCACTTTTTCTTCCCTGTAATCTCCTTCCTCGCTCTTGCGCGGGCGACCGGGCTCCCCGGGACGCAATCGGCGGCCCGTCTGTTCCTCGAGTCTATCGACGAATCCCTCGCTTCCCAGTGGGTGACCTGAGCGGGCCGCCCCCCCTGCCATCCGCAGGATGCCCGGTCACCGGCGAACCTGCACCCCCGGAAGCGTCTCCTCGAGTTCCCGCTCGCCTTCTTCGGTGACAGCGGTTTCCAAAACGTAAAGTCTTTCCAGATTCTTCAGCCCCGTTAGGTGTGCGAGTCCGGCGTCGGTGATGTTAGTGTACTGGAGGTCAAGCTTCCGCAAATTCTTCAGGCCCTTAAGGTGTGCGAGTCCGGCGTCGGTAATGTTCCTCCCACCGAGATAAAGCCACCGCAAATTCTTGAGACCCGTCAGGTGTGCGAGCCCAGCGTCGGTGATGTTAGTGTCCCGGAGGTTAAGCACCCACAAATTATTGAGACCCGTCAGGCGTGCGAGTCCGGCATCGGTGATTTTAGTGAGCCCGACGTTAAGCTCCCGCAAATTCTTCAGGCCCGCCAGGTGTACGAGTCCGGCGTCGGTGATTTTAGTGCGCTCGAGGTCAAGCTCCCGCAAATTCTCAAG
>JAGXLK010000312.1 GCA_018334735.1 Planctomycetota bacterium
AACGCCATCGAAGTGCTGACTTTCCTGACAGAACCGGCTCTGGTGCGTCTGCCTGGCCGTGATGTGGAGTATGAAGCTCCCGGAGGCAAACTGCGTCGACAGTTCCCCCTTACACCCGGCCCAATCGTCGCAGAAATTGTGCGGGGGGGAAAAGTGGTGCACCGACTGGAAAGTCCGGAACCGGTCACCGATCGTCCGTTCCGGGGAGATAACGGTCTGACATGTACCTCAACGGAATTCGAACGCCACTGGCGCGCCGATTTCGGAGATACCCCGATCTGGCATTACAGCGAATACGGCGATGCCGACGACGACGGGTTGCCGAACTGGTTCGAGATGTACTGGTTCGGAAGATGGCTCGATTTCTCCACGATGACCGACGCCGAACCGGACGCAGATCCGGACGAAGACGGCAAGACCAACCGGGAAGAATACCTGGCACGAACCGACCCGACTATGGGACGCGTCTCGGCAGATCCGGCCGAACTTGAAAAGGAAATTGACAGAGAGAAGGACCAGGATTTCGACCTGCTTGATGAGCTGGAGGAATGAATTGCCGGCAAAAGGCGAATTTCAGGAACAATTCAAAGCGGTGTTCCGTCCGCCGGAAAGCGAACTGCTCACCGCACTCCAGAGATGGCGCTCGCGCCATCAGGACTCAGAACGCCGGACGCCAGTTGTAGCATTTTTAGTTTCTTTCGATAAACGAATGCACACAAGAATATCCCGATAATGGTTAAACAATTTCTCTACCGCTGCCTATCGCCAGCTATCGTCCTCCTCGCGGTATTTTTCCTTTCCGGCACCGCCCCACTGCTCGGCGGAGAGAGAAAAAGCGAGCGCAAAATTTACGCGCATTATTACGGGGCGTTTCCGTTCGCGCGACGCGCTATGGCTCTGTACGTCCGGCACAACTACCATAGCATGTCGCCCGGCGATGAGAACAAAGATGGCAATCCGCTGCGCGCAATGCCCCTTCACAACCGCTGGCTGGTGGCGCACTGGGAACTTTCGCCCAGCGAAAGCGCGGACATCGCCATTCGCCGGGCACTCCGAGCAGGACTCGACGGGTTCGCGGTCAACGCATGGTGCGGCGGCGGAGAAGGCCGACGAATGCTCCACGTGCTGATGAGAGTCGCAAAGAACAAAGATTACCCCTTCGAACTCACCGCTGCCCTCGACCCATACGAAGTCTACGACATTTTCACCAATCCCAGCGCAAATCCCAGCAATCCGCCCGGTCGGACCGTCGAAAAGATACTCCACGCGGCCGAATATGTGGTCACCAAATTCGGCAACCATCCGAAACTCGCCCGGCGGAACGGCAAACCGCTCCTTTTTATCCACAACGGCAGGCTCCTCGCCCACTGTTACCGCGAAAGTCACGACAACGCCAGCAGCACAATCTCCGCGTTGAAGCTGGCCTGCGAAGCAATCCGGGAATGCGTCGGACAACCCGTCTACCTCGTGGTCGACGTCGCCGGGATCTACCCCCGGCAAAGCAAAGGGGTTCTCAGTCCGAAGGTGACCACTCGACTCGCCCGTGAGGCGGCGAAGAAGATGAAGGCCGTAACGGTTTTCCAGCCCAATGATGAACCCGATTGGGTCAGCCTTGGAAAATCGGTTGAGAAAAACGGAGCCGAATGGTGCTTCCCCCTCTGCTACCAGTATGAAAACCTCGATTACCGGATCCGAGCCCACGCATTCAGCGTCGGCGGCGAGCGTTTCCGCCAACAGTGGAGAAAAATCCGAGAAAGTGACACATCCCTGGTCTTTCTCCACAGCTGGAACGATTACCGTGTGCTGAGCCACATTTCTCCCACATTTTCCCACAATTATGTGCCGCTCGATCTGACGGGCTATTTTGCCCGATGGTGGAAAGAGGGCGATCCCCCGGAAACAAAAGACGACAGAATCTACTGTCTCTACCGCCGCTACCCTCCTGGGACGCGCATCACTCCATTCAACAAATACTATCCCGAGCCCGAGCACGGGGCTCTTGAAGTACTGACGATTCTGAAAGAGTCCGGCCGAGTGGTCTTGAAAGACCGCGGAGAGAACGGAGAAGATCTCGCCTGGGACGCCCCCGCAGGGCTTTCGTTCCGTCAGTTCCCCCTGAAACCCGGCCCGGTCGAAGTAGAGTTACTCCGCAACGGCAAGAAAGAAAAGTCTTTGAGCTGCCCTGAATGGATAACCGACAGACCTTTCCGCCAGGACAATGCCCTTGTGGCGTATTCAACCGAATATATGAAACACTGGCAGGCGGATTGGGAGACGCCGCCACTGGATCGCAAAAATCAGAAACCCATTTTCTATTCCGAGTATGGCGACGCCGACAGCGACGGACTGCCGAATTGGTTTGAGATGTATTACTTCGGAAAATGGAATGATGCGAAATCGAAAAAGCGCGCCGATCCAGAAGCCGATCCCGACAAAGATGGCAAAACGAATCGAGAAGAGTACCTGGCGCGCACCGATCCGAAGAAAAAAGGAAAAGGCATCCACGATCCTTCAAAGATGGGCAAAGATCTTGACGCCAACCCACCGGACGACCGCGGGATGCTCGACAATCTGATGGAGGAATAGTCGTCGCTGCTACACAACTATAGAATATAGAATCATGAAGAGAGCGTTTGACCACTGTGAACTGCAAAAACCCCTGCACGGAGCGCTTTCGGATTGCGGTGAGTAGCCCGCCATCCGGCGGGCCCAGCACCGCTTTTGCTTTCGTTCATAGCGATATAATGTCCGGCGAAACAATTATGGGAACGTTTTTTTCTTGATCTTAAGCTTGTTTGATTATCGTGGCATCTGAGATTTTCATACCAATTGAAAGCGGCGCTGGCGCGCGCGCACTCCAAAGCCAGCGCGGAGCGCTGGCAGGGCAACACAAATATGCCGGTGCCCGAGGAGCCGAAATGCAAAGCTCAGTTTCAGCAATCGTGAAATCCAAAACACTCCTGCGCGGAGCGCTTTCGGAGTGCGGTGAGGAGTTCCGCATCGCGGAACGGAGCACCGCTTTCACTTTGCCGACAGTTGCCGTCAATCGTAAGTATTTTTCTCTCGAGGCACCAATAGCTTTTCCTAACATTACACTGATGCATTTCGCCCGACAAAACCACGAGATTGCGGATCGAAACGGCGCGCCTCACTCAAAAGCCCGATAGACCATCATGAAACATAAAACTCAACTCCTGGCATTTACAGTTACGCTGCTGGTTCTGTTCGTTTCCCCGGGGACACAGACTTCCAGATGTGCCGCGGGAGAAAAAAGAGAACGGAAGTT
This sequence comes from Planctomycetota bacterium, assembly GCA_018334735.1. The sequence continues at coordinate 3,287 of JAGXLK010000312.1, forward strand.
TTTCGCCCACTACATGGGCTGTTTCCCCGTCGGGCGCGGCGCGAGCCAGTATCATCGCCGTGGAGCGAAACGATTCGGCGGCGAATGCCGTCAATACAACCTCGTCCCCTTCGAGGCCGACCTCTCCCGGATGGAGAGCGCGGATCTCGAACTGCGTCGCGCGGCGCGTATCGGACTCGACGGATTCGCTATCGATACCTGGGCGGGCGGGATTGAGGCCAAAAACACTCTCGACGCCCTTTTCTGGGTGGCCGAGAAAAAAGACTATCCCGTCGAAATTACCATTTGTATCGACGCCAGCTGCCTGTCCATGTCGCCAAAACCCGGCGCCGTGGATGCCGTGCGGTATCTACTGGACGTGCACGGGGATAGTCCGAAGCTGGCCCGCCGCGACGGAAAGGTGCTGGTTTTTGGATACCAGTCGATCTGGCCGGGGGTGCAGCATCTGTGGGACGTGCTGGGGCCGAAAATCGGCTGGGATAAACGGGGCAAGATCGCGGCAGCCGTCGGCCGAATGCGGCGCACTCCGGAAGGCTGGCGGCACATCGCCGGAGCCTACCGATGGATTGAAAAACAGGTCGGACAACCCATCTACTGGCATTTTGGCATGGGCGCGTTCTTCCACGGTGTGAGCGGGAAGAAGAACCAGCCCCTCTCGACGAAGAAAGCCGCAGGGATTATCGCCGAAAAGCTGGACGCCGTCGGACAGTTCACCTGGGGAGGAAATGTCAAAGGTATGGCCGAAGCGGTGCTGGCCGAAGGCAAAGAGTTCTCCGTCCCCATGCTTCTGCAATACGAAAACAAAATGATGGGCCGTTCGTACGGCGGACCGGGCACCATAGCTATCCGGGGAAAATGGTCGTTCGCCCGGAATCTCCCCAGCACGCTCATCCAATACACCACCTGGAACGATTACAACGAGAACACGATTCTCGCGCCCGGGCTCAAACTCCGCTACGCCCACTTCGATTTCACGGGGGAGATGATCCGGTGGTGGAAAACCGGAGAACCTCCCACAAGCGATCACGACAAGATCTACATATTCTCCCGCGATTACCCCCACAAAGCGCGCGTCTACCCCGGCAGCAGTATGGGATGTGCGAAGGGAGCTCTGGAAATTATGACAATACTTCCCGAATCCGCAACGGTCCGCCTGAAGGGCCGAGGCGAGGACGGCGAAGACGCCACCTGGGAAGCTCCGCCGGGAATGCATGCCCGGCAGTTCCCCGTCACACCCGGACCGGTCATCGTCGAATTGCTCCGCGACGGAAAAGTCGCCAAACGGCTCGAACACCCCGATCCCATCACCGACAAACCCTGCACATTCAACGGCGGGATCAATGCCTACTCCACGGAGTTCTACCGCCACTGGAAAGCCGATTTCGGAGATACCGAC
>JAGXLK010000313.1 GCA_018334735.1 Planctomycetota bacterium
GGAGATAGATCTAAAGCGAAAATCAGCTACGTATTGTTGAAAAACAAGAATACGGGGCTTCCGGAGCTTTTTTGCAATCACCATAAAGGAGTTGTCGTCCGGGGGTACTACCAACGCGGGGAAAATGGCAAATTACAGATGAAGGTGGAAACGATTGTGCGAGCCACTTTGCCTCAGGAATTACTGAGAAAACTTAAATAAAAGGGGCAGTAGTTGTCTCAAAAAGTCTGCTGAGAAGGAATAATGCGATCAGACCGGGTTAATTTGTTGACGATTATTTTCGCGGCTTTTCTGCTGACGGGGATATTGTCGGTCTCCCGCGTGGAGGCGCGGCTTTATAAACTTAAGACACCCCATTACAGAGTTCTGACAGACGTGGGACCTGATTTTGCCCGGCTTCTGGCCCAACGTATGGAAGCGATTTATGCCGAGTACGGGCGCCGGTTTCGGGGGTTTGATCTTGAAGCAGAAGGAAGGTTTCAGGTCAACGTATATAAAAGCCGCAGGGATTACGAGGGGCGTATGCCTGTGATTGAAGGATCTTGCGGAGCGTTTATCCCTTCGATGCAGCTGCTTGTGGCGTATAAGGAGCAGTTTTCCGAAGAGCGCGTTCTGCGCACACTCTACCACGAAGGTTTTCACCAATTCATGTACTCTTGTATTACCAGGGACGCACCGATCTGGATCAATGAAGGCTTCGCCGAATACTTTGCGGAAGCTGAGTGGACCGGGCGAGGCTTCGATGTTGGTCGTGTTCCCGGTTATCGTTTGCGAATAATTCAACCGGCTGTGGAAAAAAAATCTCATATACCTCTTTTGGAACTTATTCAACTCGATGCGTTGAGTTGGGGGAAAGCCATTGAGGATTCGCCGCAGAGGGCAAGGCTGCAGTATAACGAGGCCTGGTCTGTTGTCCATTTTCTTATTCACGCCAGAGGGGGGCGCTATCAGCCGCGTGTCTGGAAATATCTTAGAGAGCTCGGCCGAGGCGAAAAACCCAGGGAAGCATTTCAGGAGGCTTTTGGGACGAATATCCGGGGATTCGAGCGGGCATGGGCAAAGTACATCTCAGAACTGGAAACGGATGAAAGTGAGTGTCGAAACAAGATTGAGAGAATCCTCGCCCTCGGACTTATGGCTTATGGCGATCCGAGGCGTTTCGATAGCCTGGAAAAACTAAAAACGGATTTGCAAAAGCTCGAAAGGGACACTGTGACACTCCAATCTTCCCGAGGTCCTGTTCAAGTTCTGGTGGATGATAAATCCTTAGATGAGCTGTTCCGGTGTGAAAATGACGGTGCTTTTGATGGTTGCAGTTTTATCCTTCTCCGGAATTCAAGAACAAGCTTCCCGAGTGTTTTTTGCAACCACCACAAAAACTGGATATACCGAGGGTATTACGTTAAGCGGAAAGAGGGATGCGGTATTATTGCAGAGAAAACACCTCGGAGCACTGTTACCCGATCTCTGCGGAGAGCCCTGAAATCAAAAGCGCGAAGCGAAAATTATTCATCCAAAGAAAATGAAGTGGCAAAGTAGATGGTTCCAGCTTTCGGGTCGTGAATTGCGTGTGCTTGTAATAGCCGCAGCCCTGGCGATTGCAGGTTTGAGCATAACCCAAACTGTGCGGGCAATGCGCCGGGGCGGAGGGTTCGAAGTGGTAAACGTCCCCGAACGTTTGGGCTATCCTGAAAGATTGGATTTGAACAATGCAAAAGTATATGAGTTGCAACTTCTGCCCGGGATCGGAAAAGTAACAGCGAAGGAAATTGTCCGATATCGGCGAGGACAAGGACCTTTTGAGCACCTGGATGATCTTGAGAAAATACGGGGCGTTGGGCCCAAAACGATCGAGAAGCTGCGGCCGCATGTGATGTGTGTCCCGCCCGATGTAAAGGATAATTCTCGTTCAAATTAGGTTGGCGGGACGTATCAATGGCAAACTTCAATCTCCATGCCGATTTCGAGCCTGCCGGGGATCAGCCGGAAGCCATACGTGAGTTGACCGAACATTTTCAGGCAGACAGCAAGTATGAGACACTGCTGGGCGCGACAGGTACGGGGAAGACGTTCACCATGGCCCATGTCATACAGAATCTGGGCTTGCCAACTCTGGTAATGAGCCATAACAAAACGCTGGCGGCTCAGCTCTATAGCGAGTTCAAGCAGTTTTTCCCTGAAAATGGGGTTGGGTATTTCGTGAGTTATTATGATTATTATCAGCCCGAAGCTTACGTGCCGAGCCGGGATCTCTACATCGCCAAAGATTCTTCAATTAATCAGGATATCGACCGCCTGCGCCTGGCGGCTACCACACGTCTTATGGAACGGCGCGACGTTGTCATTGTAGCCAGTGTCTCGTGTATCTACGGTATCGGTTCGCCCGAGGATTATCGGCAGATGTACCTGCGCGTGGTTGTGAACGAAGAGAGAGAACGGGATGCTTTGCTCGAAGAATTGGTGGAACTGCAGTATAAACGCAGCGATACCGAACTGAAACGGGGCACATTCAGGGCGCGTGGCGACATTGTGGAAATCTATCCGGCCTATGATGAAATTGCTTTCCGCGTTGATTTTTTCGGGGATTGCGTCGACCGTATAGCGCTGATTGACCCTCTGAGTGGACGCCAGCTTGAGCGGACAAGTGAGGTAACACTGTATCCTGCGAACCATTTTGTGACGCCACCTGACCGGCTTGAAGGAGTTTTGCAAAGTATTGAGAAAGAACTCGAAAAACGGCTCGAAGAGCTGCGAGAGCAAGGCAAAGCAGCTGAAGCTCAGCGGCTCGAAGCCAGAACCCGATATGATATGGAACTGATATCCGAAGTGGGATTCTGTCCGGGGGTCGAGAACTATGCGCGCCACCTGAGCGGTCGGGAACCGGGGGAACGTCCGGCTTGTCTGCTCGATTACTTCCCGGACGATTATCTTTGTATCGTTGATGAGTCACATCAAACCGTGCCTCAGGTTCATGCGATGTACCACGGCGACCGCTCACGTAAACAAACGCTTGTCGACCACGGTTTCCGCCTGCCCTCGGCTCTCGATAACCGACCTCTTAAGTTTGAAGAGTGGGAGGAAATGTTAAATCGGGTACTTTTTGTTTCCGCTACGCCTGAAGAATATGAGATCGAGAAGAGCGGCGGGGAAGTTGTCGAACAGATAATTCGCCCAACCGGTCTGGTCGACCCGGAGATTGAGGTGGTATCAGCGCGTGGACAGGTGCAGGACGTCATCCAGCGAATTCGGGAGCAGGCGGAAAAGGATGAGCGCACACTCGTTACGACACTTACAAAACGTCTTGCCGAAGATCTGTCGGAATTTCTTCAGAATGAAAACATTCGCTGTTCATACCTTCACAGTGAGGTTGAGACGCTGGAAAGGGTGAAGATTCTGAACGACCTCAGACGCGGCAAATACGACGTTGTTGTGGGAGTGAACCTGCTGCGGGAGGGACTTGATTTGCCGGAGGTGTCTCTGGTTGCGATACTTGATGCGGACCGGGAAGGTTTTCTGCGATCGGAGACGTCATTGGTGCAAACGATAGGGCGCTGTGCCCGCAACGTGAACGCGCGGGTTATCCTGTACGCGGATGAAGTGACTGATTCTATGAAACGCGCAATCGAGGAAACCGAAAGGCGCCGTGAGATACAGATCGAGCATAACCGGGAAAACGATATTGAACCGGAAACTATTCATAAAGAAATTGGCAAAGGAATCGGTTACGAAGTTGCGGCCTGGCAAAGACGCGTGGAGACGCCTGTGGCGGCTGAAAAGGAAGAGGATTATGTGACGGCAAACAGAATTGACGAACTTCAGGCGGAAATGGAAAAGGCAGCCGACCGGCTGGACTTTGAAATGGCGGCTGAGTTGAGGGACAGAATTGAGGGGCTGAAAGAAAAAAGCTGAGCCGGGGTCCGGCGCTTAAGTGAGGATTTAAAAAACAAAGAGCGCCACAGGAAACTTTTGCTGCGGCGCTCCAATCGGTTTTTTAATGCGGTGCGATATCCTACTTAATCATGCGGATGTTAATCGGATAGCGGTAGAGCTCACCGTTTTTGGCGCGGACAGTAGCCATTATTGAAAAAATGAGTGCTACAATCCAAATGACCGTGCCGATGATCGAACCGATGCAAAAAAGAAGATTCAAGGGGCCGAAAGAGATTATGTACGCGATCAGCAGAGTGAGCTGGAAGTTCAGCGCTTCTTTGCCCTGATCATCGACAAAGTCTGAATCATCCTTCTTGACAAGCCAGATAATGAGCGGGCCAAGGAACCCGGTGAAAATGCCGAGGAGATGGCACAGCATTCCCATAGTGCGATCGTCGTCGGATGCTGCTATGGCAGCGGGTTCTTCCGTCTCTGCAACTTCTGCCGGTTCTCCCGCGTCCGGCGTCTCTCCCGGTTCCGCTTCGCTGTCTTTTTCTTCCTCCGCATCTGGGGCTGGCGGAGCGGGCTGATCTTTTCCGACTTCATCTTCTTCAGGCAGGTCTTCTTCTTCGGGCATGTTTTCCTGCGAATCGTCCATTGCTACCCTCCACAATGCAAATTAAAGCAAGATAAAAAGCGAAATCAGCAGAAACACAGTTCTTGCTAACAGGGAGACACTTTACCCGCATGGATACGAGTTTACAACTGGAAAGACCGGGTCCGCACGGAATTACTCG
>JAGXLK010000314.1 GCA_018334735.1 Planctomycetota bacterium
AACCGGGGCATTTGCTGGTTCGCGGAGAACGATTTGAACTGGGGATGGAACGAAAATAAGCCGAACCTTGACCTTTACAGAGAAGACGGGGCGGTGATTCTGCGGGTGCATTTGATCAACAGGCCGACGGTTATAGAAAAGCCACGCACAATTACCTTTGGCCTGCTCGCTGCTCCGGTTAAACCTCGGATGCGAGAGGCCGGAACCACCAAACACTGGTGGCGTTACCGATATAACCGGGACAATTACACGTTACTGGGTACCTGCATCAACTGGCTGAGTATTGGGTGTGCCAGTTCGGTCTATCCGGCGGGCAAAGACATGTACCTGTGGGAGATGATCGCCCGAGGGAACCAGGAGAGACTCAGTCGCGAGGCAATCCAGAAGGTGATCGACCACGGGCGGCGATATTTCGAGAAATACTATGGCCCCAAGAACAAGCGACGTCTCGGAACGTGGTCGCGACACGTGAGCTATAATCTCCGTTCACGTTACGGTGAGAAAATGATTTTCTACTATAACCGCGCTTCGAACCGTACCTGTGAGGAGTTTCATACGTTCAAGGACGAATGGTGCCTGCAGGATTGGCGGAGCTATCCGGACGGGAACAACAGCCCGGGGGAGATCAAGATCGTCCCGACCGATAGCTACATCGATTTTGCCCTGTACTGGTACGCGCGATCATTCGAGATTGGCAATAACAAGGGCGTGTACTGGGACAATTTTTTCATAGCGAGTTCATTCAACACAGAGATGACCGATGCGTATCGGCTCCCGGATGGGCGGATTCGCCCCGCTGCGGGCATCTGGGGCCTGCGGGATCTTGCCAGGCGGACCTTTGTGCTTCTGAATGAGCGGAATATGTTGCCTGTTACGTTCCCGCACATGACCAGTTTCAGCCCGCTGCCGATGATGAGCTTCTGCACACTCCAGTACGATTGGGAATGGAAGTACGGTCGGGGTGATACACAGGATCGTTTCTCGCGCGAGCTAATTCTTCTCACAACGAACGGCGAACTCGCTGGCGCGTGGCCGGTCCTGCTCGGTGGTCGCGGCAAGAACCAGTGGATGCACAAGACCTACGCCGCTGTGCGACTGCTGCATGAACTCGACGGGGGCGGTGGCTGGCAACCGAGCTGGAATACCCGCACCCGCTCGATCCAGCCGCTCGCGCGACCGTTCCTGCGATTGTTGAAAGATAAGCCGGAGGATCTGGAGGTCTATCGTTACTGGGATGAACGACCGCAGCCTGCCGTCAGCGGCGATGCCGATGTCCCGACCATTGTCTACACCGTACCCGCTGAAGAAACCGTCATCGGCGTCGTGAGTTACGCTCAAGAGGACAGGGATGTGGAACTGCGTATCAACTGGGAGAAACTGGGCCTGAACCCGTCGAATACGCGAGCCGAACGCATCCGGATCGATCAACTGTCCAAAGAAAAGGGGAAACAGGTGTGTGAAGCAAGACCGCCCGTCCTGTTGTCTATAAATGATGGGAAGATCGACTTTGAACTCAAAAAGCATGATATCGCCGCCATCCGGCTGATTCCAAAGGATTGACCCGTATGAAAATGAAGATCACTGTGATGCTGGCCCTTGTTGCGCTGATACTTGCGACCACGGTGGGAGTGCCTGAACCGAGAAAAGAGGGTGCGGGAAACAAAGCGTCCGATGGAACGGATCCTTTCCTATATCTACCACCGAGTTTTGCCGACCGTGTGGTTTACTACGATCCGTTTGAGAAAGGTTTAGGTGCACCGGCCGTTAACCGGATCGATGCGCAGGTAAGCCGGGTGGAGGGAGGGAAGCTGGTTCCCGGTTTTACCGGGAAAGCGTTGCGTTGCCCGCCGTGGGACCATAAACCGCATCGTTTTTACCTCGTCGAAAGCGAAGCTTTGAGCCCTCACCGGCCGCTGACGCTGATGCTGTGGTGGCGGCCGGACAGAGAAATGAATAAACACACCGGTTACCACCTGGTGGCCCTTCGGGGGAAAGGGTACATCGCCGATTTTGTGAGAGGAGCGGGGAATTGGTGCCAGCTGAAACGGCCCACCCACGTGCTGCAGGTCTACCGGTTCCCGGGAATCAGTAATCACAACGGCATATGGGGTAACCGGGATGCGACCTTCCCGGCGGGTGAATGGCATCATGTCGCGCTGGTTGTGGAGTCAGCGTCGGTGGTGAAAGTTTTCTGGGACGGCGAGCTAAAGAAGACGTACAGAAACAAAGGCAGGAGGTTTCGTCGGGGCGAGACCGACACCGCGCACTTTGGTCGGCATTACGGAAGTTTCCCGATGAGCATCGATGAAATCGTGGTGCTGGACCGGGCACTGGATCGGGAAGAGATTCAGCGATATGTGACCGCATGTCGCAGACTCCGCGAGATCGGCATTCCCTATCGGGAGTCTATACAAGTTGCAGATTAGCAGGTCGAAATGAGTTTCCTGGGCTCATTTCTCCGCGTCTGCCGTAAGTGTTCAGTGAACCACGTTCCCGGTCTGGCGGCCCCATATCGTAGTGGCAGTCGTTGAGCCCGCAACGCGGGCGCCTCAGAAGTAGCCCCGGCCGACCCCGCAGAGCGGGGGAGTCCGGGGTTGAGGTTGAGGGTCTGGTAATGGAGCGGATCGCACGAACTACGTTCGTGGCCGCAACCTTCGAGGGTTGGAGCCATCGAAGGTTGCGGCCCTCGCCTCCGGAGAGGCGATCCGCGGTTGATGGGCTTGCTCTACCCCCGGGCTCATGTCGCTCTATCGAAGAAGATGCAACTATTCGGTGAACGTGGTTCACTGAATACTTGCCGTCTGCCGGCCATTATGAGGGAGCTGCAGGACCACTTGAATCAAGCAAAAGCTTTTATCCGAAACGTCTGTGACTTGCCGGGCGCGAGTTGCAGGTCTTTCTTGCCGAGTTCAACAAAATCAAAATACGGGGATTGTTGAACGGAGCAGTCGATTGTATGGTCACAAGGATTGTGAAATTCCACGACATATTTGTCCTCGGCTACCTGGGCCAGGGATATAACCACGCTCTCGTCGTTCGCCATGAAAGGATGTCCGATGAACAGCGACGAACGGCGGCCGCGCGTATCGAGGGTCGCGTATGCAGTGCCGTCCAGAATGCCCAACGGTCTCCAGCGGTGAGTTCTGCGGTCGACCAGCACCACGGGCCAGTGATCGTTCAAATTCCGAACTGTAATAGGAAGCGCCATCGGCAGATTGGCTTCTGAAATCTCAAAGGCTGCTCCCCCTTCTTCCGCCTCCAGATCGAGAAGGAGTCGCTGTCCGAGGATTCGTCCCTGTTCGACATCCACGTCACATTCCAGAGGTCCTGCGAATCCCATGCTTGTCCTGATTTTTCCCACAATATTATCGTCGGTATGATCGTGCGTCCCGCCGATTGCGGCGAACCGGACATGGGCATCATCCCGGCATGTCGGGAGATTTTCTTCGGGCAGGTAGATGCTTGATCCGCCGCCTTTTTCGCCGATTAAAAAAAGATCGTCCCCTTCGTTGATGAAGATTGCCGGTCGGGCTCCCTCGCTCCAGCAAACGAGCCATTCACCGTTTTTCCATTCGTATCCCGTGTCCGCTGAGCTGCCAATGTTCACCTTTTCTTTGGTGTCCGCGGTTCGATACAGGTTGCACGGAGATCTTCCGCTGATAGTGCCGATCCGCAACGGCACATCGAGTTTCGGATCTTTCTTCCAGCCGAATGTGTAATCATAAAGGAGCGTTGTGAAGGAATGGGGGCGGGGCCGAAAAACAATTCCTCTTCTGGTGACTTCAAGATAACGCGTCGGGTAGGCGCCGTAGAGCCCAAATCCCTCTTCACTGTCGAAAAAATAGGGAGCGTCCGGTTTGTAGCCGCGGTCACAGACGAAATCACAGATCGCGACGTCGGTGCTGATGAGTCTCTGAAACGGTTCGAGCATCAACCCTCGTTCCGGCGGATGCAGATCGGGCATGTTGACCCTTATTTTCAGTCCTGCACCGGCTTCGCCGACTCCTCCGTCAACTGGCATCGTTTCATCATGGATCGGATCCCGGGGGACCGGCCGTATGCGATCTTCCTCATACCACCATTTCCCAATCCAGGGACTGTTTCCGCCCCATTGTCCGTTGTTGTAAGTGAGGTGTTCGGTGCCGGCCCAGTTATCAGCGTATCCCTCTTCGTCTTTCTGGTAGCCGATACAGAGCGGATTATTCCGATCGGCACAGTAAAACTCGCACCAGTCACGGCGATAGGTCAGGAAATCGGATGTGAACGACGAACCGCCCGCGATGTCTCGAACTTCGAGCATGAGATGCATCTGCTGGTGATGTTGCAGGTCGAGTTCCTTCTCCCAGTCGGTGGAGCCTGAACATTGCCATCGGCGGATGAGACGATCTCCGTCCAGCAAACGGACTTCGTGGAGTCCTATTTCGGAGACTGCACGGATGCGAATTCGCAGCTGCGTGACGTCGGTGCGAAACCAATCGGCGGTGGGCGGGATTTCATTGTCCGGGGCACGCCATTCTGGATCCCGATCAGAGGCGCTCACCGCCCAGGTTTGTATCACGGGCCCGTTGCTAATTGACTGGAATGGCCGGCTGTACTGCCAGGAATCGAAATAGTATTTTGGGCCTTCGTTGGCTTGCTCGTCTATCTTGCCCCACCATTC
>JAGXLK010000315.1 GCA_018334735.1 Planctomycetota bacterium
TATTTCTCCCGAAGGATGAAGCAAAAGACGAAGAGACGTTTCTTCCGGATGATGAGTACTCAATCCTGAAAGCAAGTCTGAATCACCGCAAAAGAGATTACGAAGGGTTCGCCCCCGATCTGGATTACGCCCTCTTCGATCCCGAACAGGTGGAAATGCAGGAAGTGCCAGCCAAAGAACGCAAATCGTCTTTCATCGAACAGGTCAAAGGCTATAACGAAGACCAGGCCAAGCGGGAATCGGCGCGCTGTCTGGAGTGTAAGCTGTGTGAAGATGCATGCCCGGCCCATCTTAAGATTTCGGATTACGTGCAGGCTATCAACGAAGGTGACAACGAAAAGGCTTTGAGAACCATATTCGAGGATAACCCCCTGCCCGCAATCTGCGGTCGAATCTGCATGAAACATTGTGAAGACGCATGCTCCCTGGGCTTGCGGGGCGCGGCCGGAGCCATCCGCTGGCTGAAACGTTATGCTGCCGACCAGGTGTCCGATTATCAGAAGCTTGGCATAAAACCCGGCGAACCGACCGGTAAAAGTGTGGCCATCGTCGGCGGCGGTGCCAGTGGGCTCAGCATGGCCTATTTTCTCAGGCTGAAAGGCCATGATGTCACCGTCTTCGATTCCCTGCCCGCTGGCGGTGGAATGCTGCGAGTAGGACCACCACGTTACCGACTTCCCGAAGAAGCCATCGACAAAGACGTAGATTTCATTGCTTCGCTCGGGGTGGATCTCCGCTTCAATACCAAGGTCGGAGACGATCTGCCGTTCGAAGATCTCCTTCGGGATCATGACGCGGTTTATGTCAGCGTCGGTCTCAATCAGAGCCGAACAGCTCATATTGAAAATGAGGATCGAGCTGTCATGGCACTCGAATTCCTCGAGGATACGAAATTCGGAGATCCGCCGGAAGTGGCACCTAAGATTATCGTCGTCGGTGGCGGTAACGTCGCCATGGATGTCGCCCGCACGTGCGTGCGGCTTCAACAGATGCAGTATCCCGACGGAGAAACGCTCACTCAGACGGTTTCCCTCGAAGATTGGGACGAATTGCCCGCGTCCGATGAAGAAGTCGAGGAAGCCCAGGAAGAAGGCGTCGTTTTCAATCCCGCCTGGGGACCGGAAAAAATCGTCATAGAAAATGACCAGATTGTCGGCCTCGATTGCAAAGCGGTGAAATCGGTCTTTGACGAAGATGGACGGTTCAACCCGAGCTTCTACGAAGACAAAACCAAACGACTTGAGGGCGATATGGTCATCGAAGCAATAGGTCAGAGCTACGATCTATCATTTATCCCCGAAGAAATGATGGACCAGCTTGAATTCACCGAACGGCGAAAAGTCAAGATAGACGAAAACGGGATGACGTCACTTGAAGGAGTCTTTGCCGGAGGCGATATTGTGAATCACAATATGGACGCGGTTACGGCCATCGCAGACGCCAAAAGGGCCTGTGAGGGGATTCACAAAGTGCTTTCGGGCGAACAAAAAGATTCGTGACATCGGGGGCCGGGATAGTTCCACCCTCCTTTTGGAGCATCGGCAGCAGCGCAATATGACAGATGGTGTACTCTTTCATTTGACTCGCCGCTTGACGAGTTATCGTGCGAAACCTATACTCACTGGATCGCGATGGAGTCAGATGGCCGGTCAGAAATCGAGATACCATCCGGCTTGAGTTATCGAACAACTTTCAACGGCCGAGGCTTGTTCGGCTTTTCTTAATCAATCCGCGCCTTGAGACTGTCTGAGTAATTGTATCCTTGTGATGCAACCCCGTAGATCTGTCTTCCCCTGGGTTCAGATTTTCTAAACGCTCGCCATGGGAAAGAACAACGTCCCTGTCCGGAACGGGAACCCGATCGAATGAGCAAAGATTACATTGTTCGTCACGTTGACGATTGCCAAACGGTCCCCTGCCCTTGCGGATCAAGCACACGTATCATCACACGCGAAGACACCGAAGTCGCCAATATTCACGTAACCCGTATCCAGGATTCCGAGAAACACTACCACAAAAACTGCACAGAGTATTACTACATTCTTGAAGGTAGCGGAAAAATGGAGCTGGACAATGACGTTATACAACTAACTCCGGGAACGCTTGTTTACATTCCCGCCGGCGTCAAACATCGCGGGTGGGGAGATTTTCGGACTCTCATCGTGGGTGTCCCGGCCCTGGAACCTGATGATGAGTTTTTCTGTGATGAAACATTTTGAGAATGGTAATCGGTGACAACACAAACAGTTAACAAACACCGTAATTGTGCACTTTTAAGCTAAGGAGTTTTTTACATGAAGGAAGCTGACATTGTGGTAATCGGTGGTAGCGCCGCAGGTATCGCAGCAGCTATCACTGCGCGACGACATTACCCTGAGAAAAGTATTCTTGTGATTCGGAAAGAAGACCAGGTTCTCATTCCGTGCGGAATTCCCTATATTTTCGGCACAGTCGCAAGTCCTGAAAACAACCTGATCCCGGACGCCGTTCTGGATAAGAACAATGTCGACCTGCTGATCGACAAAGTCGAAGATATAAAGCGGGAAGATTGCACGCTCTCCCTTGCATCGGGGGACAGTGTCTCCTACGATCGCCTTATCATCGCCACAGGCGCAAGCCCCTTGATGCCCCCGATTCCCGGGTTTGAACTGGATAATGTCTACACAATTAAAAAGGATGTAAACTACCTGACAGAACTGCAGGAGGACCTCAAAGACGCCGAGCGCCTTGTGATTCTGGGGGGTGGATTTATAGGCGTGGAGTTCGCTGATGAATGCAATAAACTGGACTGGCTCGATGCGACAATCGTTGAGCTTCTTCCCCATTGCCTGATGCTCGCCTACGACGAAGAGTTCTGTACCCGTGCCGAGGCTCTTCTTAGTGAACGAGGCGTTGACCTTCGCACGAAGTCGAAAGTTGCAAAATTCAAAGGCGAAAAAACCGTCGACTCTGTCCAACTTGAAGACGGAACAGAACTCGATGCGGACGCTGTCATCGTCGCTGTTGGAGTGAGAGCAAACGCCGAGCTCGCCGAAAAAGCAGGGCTCCGTCTTGGACCCACGGGTGGCGTCGCCGTTGATCGCACAATGCGCACCGAAGACGAACGCATTTTTGCCTGCGGTGACTGCGCGGAAAAATTCTCGTTCTTCGGCGGGAAACCCAGTCCCCTGAAGCTCGCGTCCATTGCCGCGTCGGAGGCCCGTATTGCCGGCGCTAACCTCTTTGAGACCCGCCGGGAAAATATCGGCACCGTCGGCGTTTGGTCAACATGTATCGGCGACACCGCTTTCGCCACAGCCGGCCTGACCGAGCAGCTTGCCGAAAAAAACGGTTACAGTTACGTCTCCGGTGAAGCCGAAGCCGGCAACCGCCACCCGGGTGGAATGCCTGGACTTCATGCAATGAAAGTTAAACTTGTGTTCGAAAAACACACGGGCGAAATCCTGGGAGGCACAATCATGGGTGGAAAAGCCGCCGGTGAACTGATCAATGCAATCAGCGCCTGCATTCAGAACCGCATGACCGCAGAAGATATCGCCGTGTTCCAGATCGGCACTCATCCGGCTCTGACGGCTTCCCCTATCGCCTATCAGTTCGTTAACGCCGCCGAATCCGCCGCCGGCCAAATACGGTAGAGATGAGCGGCCCCTGACCTAAAATCGGCACACTCAAAAAAGGCGGGTACAAAACGAAAGCGGCGTTCCCGCGCACGCACACCAAACCCAGCGCCTTGCGCTGGCAAGGTATACATGCACACGCCGACCGTTGTCAATGCGATATTCAGAGCGGCTTTTCGATCATCGGAACGCGTCGAAGGCGCCTGCGCGAAGCGCTTTCGGACCTGTCCACCGTATGTGTGGCGGAGTGCGGTGACTCGTGCTCCGTGACAATACAATTGAATGGGTTCCGGCAAACGACGAGCCTCCTTCGCGCGAGGCTTCGGAGCCCAGAAGGATTGCTTCGCTCCGCTCGCAAGGACCAAGAACACGTTTAGAACGTCATTGCGAGGAGCCCGCTGTTTGGGCGACGCGGCAATCTCGTTGTTTTATCGGTCCAGAAAGCGAGATCGCCACGGTGCTCCGCTCAAAATCAGTCGATCTCAACCTCCTGCCCGGCCCCGGCGCTCTTGTAGAGACCATCGAGCATCTTCTGGAGGACAAGACCATCCTCCGCGGGACATTTCGTCTCCTCTTCCCCGCGAAGATAGGCGACCCAGTTCTCCATCTTTCTATCGAACGCGTTGTAGTTGCCCACGTAAGCCGGCTCAACATTTACCATGGTGCCCGCCTCATCTTTGAAGATCTGCGGCGGTGAATAGGTGCATCCCCCCTTATCACCCATAACCTGGACGTTCATGATTGTGCCTTCGATGTGAGCGGCGAAACTCGACTCCACCGCCATGCATGCACCGTTCTCAAAACGGATGTATCCAGTCGCCAGATCTTCAACCGTGTAGGTCTCGTAATCCCATCCGGCCCATCGCGATTCAATATCGGACGGTTTATCCCCCAGGTATGTATAGGTGGATGCGCTGGCGGCAACGGGACGCGGACGTCCCATCAGATAGTGGGCCATTTCCATCATATGGACGCCGATATCGATCAACGGCCCGCCGCCTTGT
>JAGXLK010000003.1 GCA_018334735.1 Planctomycetota bacterium
CTTGTGTCAGTGGCTCCGCCCGCGTTTGCTGAGATTCTCATCAAATCCCATCGCCCGCGTGGGCAGACCATTCTTCCAGCCTTCACCCAGCGGCAGGAGTTCGAGCAGACCAAACATGGTCCCATCGCTACGAATCGTAAAAGAACCGCGGCAACCGGTGGGACGGTGTTCGGGAAACGCTGTGTTCAAGGCATGGATCGGTTTTCGGGACCACTTACCTTCCCCGTCAAGCTGAGCGTGCATGAGCTGCCCTGGTCCGCGTCGGTGGTCGATGTAGAACACGTGCGGTTGCTGGTCTCGATCCAGCAGAATGCTGCCCTGCGCGAGGATGAGCGGCGGCGGAATTTTCTCGTGTCGCTCCCGGGCGATGTCGCGGGCAATCACATCCATCTGCGGCGGTCGCGCCGACAGCTCGACCGGTGTCCCGTCAGCTCTGGTCCAGCTCCGTCCGCCGTCATCGCTCTTCATGTATGCAACTGCCTGATGCAAACCGCGATGGTGCCAGATCGCCTCGCTCTCGTAAAAATCAATCACCGTGTGCAGAATGCCCTCCGGCGAGATTGCCAGCCCGCCGTGGAACGCACCATAACCCGTAAGATCAGGATCACGGTGCACCAGTTTCGTTCGTTTGTCCCATTTTTCATCGGAAGGTTTGACATAGAGATCCACCCCGTTCCACCGGTCGGCGGACCGCATCGTCAGATACAGTGTTCCGTCCGAACCGCAGACCGGGATCGGATATGTGCCCTCACCAATAATTTCGGGCTCGGTCCAGCCGGAAGCATCGTTCCGCTCGACGGACCGCCGGTAGGTCACAGGCGAATTATGACCGCTGATCACGGCGTGAAGATAGCCCTCGTAATCCATAACGATATTGGGACGCGCATGATTATCGACTCCTTTGTTCAGCGTGCAGACAGAGGAAAACTGGCCGGTTTTGTGGTCGAACGTGCGAACCTGGTTCAGATATCCATCGGATTTCGGGACGTTGCCCTTTCCGTGGATGGGTCTGGCCGGCGCAATACAATCCTGCCAGACGATGTGGGTTTTACCGTTCCAGCTGACGAGTTTTCCCCCGCCGCCGGACGTCGCGCGCTCACTGCCCTGATTGGAAACGAGGTCCATCGCAAACTCCTCAGGAGCTTTGCTCGTAAAAAAGGCGAACCGAGTGAACGAAAAAACTCAAGATGAAAGGCATTAAAATATAACCCAATCGCGACAAAAAACAAACGGCGCCCTTATAAGAGATGTCCTGGTTTGATGCTGACCCACCGGGGGACCGATCCCTTCTCTCCGGGAATTGGGTTGTATGAGTTACGAGACTCTGCAATCGCGCCCCGCATATGTGTGGCGCCCCGGATCCGTGAGGCTGGGGATATTTCGGGAAGTATCCCGTCTCCGGAAAGGATGGACGCATGCTGGAGGCAGATCTGTGGTGGGCCTTCAGCCCACTATATTTTTCTCCGCACCCTTAACCCAGGGCTCCAAGGACCTTCAGTCCTCTGTACCCTGGGCTGTTATCTACAGGGCTGTTGGCCCTGAGAAGCGCTCTCCCGGCAATCCTGTTATTGCAATGTGCCATGCCGCGAGTACCTGTGTAGCCTTCTGCCATACCGTGAGCTACAAAGGCATGTAGCACGGGCTCCTCGGGCTTCTTAGTGGTCAGAAACAGCGCTCAACCCTCGCTCCACAGCGGGCATTTGCGCCCGATGCATTCTTTGTTCTGGCGGTATTGCTCGCATTCCAGCGGCGCCTCGGCGGTCAGCCCCAGGGGCAACATCTGCTCGCTTATCTCCGCCACACGCTGAAGACTCAACCAGCAATCCCGCTGACAGCACCGGGCTGCCTCGAAATCGGAGATCTTTTCGAGCAGTTGCATCGTGATTCTCTGCACAAGCTGGCGTTCGGTACCTTTGACCGGATTCGCACCGAGGATGATCGCCATCCCGGCAGCAGCGCCCGTTGCCCCCCCGCATGCGCCGAGAAAGGCACAAGCCCCGCCGGCAATCGTCGCCCCGCGCTCGACCGCGGTCCGAATATCGCCGTCATCGATACGACCTCCAGCGTTCCGGAACGCCGTGACAATCACCGCCGGAACGAGCGAATGATGCTCCGGACCGTGGACGGGTAACGCAGAATGGCGCCGAATCTTCTTGAACAGCACAATCAGATCGGTTTCATCCGAACGAAGACAGATCCGCTCGATGACCTTCAACGCGTCTTCCCGGTGACACGAATCGCAGACGAAATGGTCTCCCTCGCAGACCGCATTCGCAGGATGTGTCTCGCCGCAGAAATAACATTCTTCATCGCGGTTGCGGTCAAGATACTCCAGAGGCGCCCCGCAGACCATACAACCTGAAGAGAGCTTGGGGACGGTATGCGTATCCGCACCCGCCTGGTCTTCAGGGCCGGCGAAACACGCACAGCGAGACTCCTGCTCAAGATTTGTGACTTCCCCCTCCTCCCCGAGCGTGAAGACGCTTGTGTCGTCGCCCAATCCGTCCTGCCAGACGACTTCGGTCACGCGACCGCGTTCCAGGACGTGCCCGTCATCGGTCACGACCGCCGCGAACGGACCTCGATAGAACAGTTTCTGTTCTTCGGCCGCTTTGGGCTTCACCGCCGCGTAGGTGATTGAATGGAACTGGTGGCCGCGGACGTTTCGGTATGGGAAACGTTTAAGAACCGTTGCGTTTCGCAGTCCCACATCCGCCAGCAGCTGGAAGAGACGTTCCTGCCGGAGGGCGCCCCCGAGACATTCCCCGCGCAGTTTTTCGCTGTATTTGATCTCGATCGGGATTGCGTCTTCGCTGGTAACGTCGGAAATCACCAGTTTTCCGCCCGGTTTGAGAACCCGCACTATTTCTCGGAAAACGCGCCGTTTGTGTGGCGACAGGTTGATCACACAATTTGAGATCACAACATCGACCGTGTCGTCTTCGAGGGGCAGTTCTTCCAGGAATCCGCGTCGGAACTCGACGTTGTCGTATCCCAGATTCTCAGCCACTTCTGTGGCGGCATCTTCCGCCCGCTGGAGCATCTCCGACAACATATCGACTCCGATTACGCGTCCCTCGGATCCCACACGGGAGGAGGCGACAAAACATTCCATCCCGGCTCCACACCCGAGATCAAGAACGGTCTGACCTTCTTCCAGATCAGCATCATCGACCGGGCTTCCGCATCCGTAACTTCGCAGGCGTGCTTCTTCCGGCACGAAAGAGATATTCCCTTCGTCGTACTGAGCCGGATTCAAGATTTCTTCGTTCGGTTTCTCTGCCGCCACCGAGTAAAAATCCCGCGCAAGCGTATGGCCATCCTTACCGGGCAACGAAAGAACACAATTGGAATGCGTGAACAGAACTCCGGTGTCGCTTTCCCCGCACTCGTGGAGCCACTCCCCCATCCGGAGTCGGAACCCGGGCGAATCTTGTTCGGGGAACTTTTCGGCTTCTTCGGCGATCAACCACTGGACAATTTTGCGGTAAAGCGGCATATAGGGATCGGCACCGACAAATGTTCCCCCGTGACTGAGGCTATGGTCAATGTCGCCGCCCCCGAGGATCAGCCCGAAAGGATCATCGCGATAACGTTCGCAATCGACAAGCGAACTCTCACGGAGCTCGGTCAGTCTCTTGCTTTCGCGCCAGACTCTTTCCAAACCGTCCCTGGCGTCCCCGCAGACAGCACGTTCCTCGTTCACAAGTGCCGGGGAGGGATAAACGGCCGCATCCGGGCCGACAGTCAGGGATTCCCAGCCCGCATTGCTCAGATCGAATCGGCTGCCGGGGATTGAGAACACCTGGGACTTCAGGATTTCGAGGTTGTCCACGAGGACGTCTTCCCGCTCCCCTGCACGGGCGGCTTCCACCAGTTCAGGAAAGATCTCTTCCGGTTCAACGAACAGGTCGGGCCCCGCTTCCCCCCGGGTGAACAACCACATGAAATGCACGTTGTGCACCCCGAGATCGGCGCCTTTAGCAACCACGTTGCTCATATCTTCCAGATTGCGGCGCTGCACCGACATGGCGATGGTCGTGGGAAATCCGGCGGCCGTTATCTCCTGCACGTTTGAGCAAACACGCTGGAAAGAACCCTTACCGCGAACCGCATCGTGGTTGTTCTGCATACCGTCCAGGCTCACCTGAAAATGAACCCGTTCCCGGTCCCAGCCCTCCATTGGTTGGAGAAACCGGGACGCCCCGATGGCATTTGTCAGGATTACCACGTGAGCGTTCCTGGCGTTCAGAATTTTTTCCCAAAGCGAATAAACTCCGTCGTAGACGAACGGTTCACCACCGGTAAAATAGAAGACTTCGGTGCCGAGTTCCAGGGCCTCATCGATCAGTTTTTCCGCCCGTTGCGGTGCCAGTTCCTCACCGGTTTCGGGCGAACAGGAAAACATGCAGTGACGGCATTGTGCATTGCAGCGGTTCGTGAGGTGGAACCAGCATTCCCGGAGTCTTTTCAGGGAAAGGCAATCGGCCCTGCCGGTATAGGGAGGCGGAGTCTCCGATTCAATCTGACCTTCAATCCGGCGCAGGTGGGACCATGCTTCAAGTTCGGAGACATGGTAGTGTCGGGCGTAATCACAGGCGATCTTCTCGGGGTCGCCCCCGTCGACGATTCGTTGCATTAAAAAATCGGCGCGGCCGTTCGGAACGCACCAGTCCGGTTTGTTGGGCCAGACATAGATGGGCTGCTCGTGCGCTTCGAGGCGCACCAACTCCGCCTGGCGGGTGCTGATAGTCATGGGGTTTCCTTTCCGCTTCACTTTTTCGCCAGTTCCATCAGGTGAAATCCTCTGCCCTCGATATGCGCGGCCAGTTTCGAGAGAGACCGGCCGGAGCCAGGATTCCCGGCGTCCCAGGCCCCACGCTCGCTCGAATACTGCCGCAGCACGTATTTCTTATCCGCATCCACAACAGCGGAAATATCAACCGGGGCTGAGAGCGGCGATTCGCGACTGCTTCCCAGGGCCACCAGAATCCGCTCCTCGTTCCGAAAACCCAGCGCGTGGATGTCGTCATGTTCAGCACTCACGAGGGCCGTTACGTCCTCCCGGAAAACATCTCGGGGCAAGTCTCCCTTAAATTCGGTATTGGCAAACAGGTGCAACTGCTCGCCCATACGCGCCGCAAAAAAGCTCACCTCGCCATCGTGATAACACACCCGGGTTGCCGCTGTCCACTCCCAGTCGGGGGGGATCAGTGGATTGATACCCGGGGGGCCCGGGCTCAGCATGATTCCGGCCACTCCTTCGATACCGGCCCAGAGGAACCGCGGAGGTTCCCACGGCGAAAGTCGCATCCCCCGGTTGACCAGACTCTCTCCATCAAACCATTCCGAAAACTGTCCCGGGACGGTATTGTAAAGCCTCGGGTTACGGTTGTAGTGTTCATAGGATGAATGCAACGCTTCGACCATAAGTTCGGGATGATACCGCGCGGCCGCAAAGGCATACCACCAGGTCACACCCGGCCAGACCCCACCCAGCAAACCTACAAATTTCGCCGGATCATAGAGCGGACCCTCACGGGAAACCGTCCGCAGGCCGCCCGGCGTCCAGAAATCGGGGCTTTTCAGGCGTCGAATAATTCTATAAGCCACATCCTCCTCCGCCACCCGGAACAGGACAGGGAATAGTTCGTCGGCGGTCACGTCCGTGTGCTCACGTCCTTCGGTATCGATGTTGAGAAGGTAGAGCTGGCGGTCCGGGTCAAGCAGGTGTTCGTTGAGCGCATTTGTCAATTCCTGAGCCGCTTCGGTGTAATATTTTCCGTCCTCATCCCGGCCGATATTCTCGGCCATGTGGCCCATCGCCCGGAGGGCGGCCGCGCATTCGGCGTTGATCTCGGTAACGGCCCCGTTGATCTGGTAATTCGGGATAACGTTCCGCCAGGAAGCGATTCCCCAGACCTCCATTCCATCGGCTTCGCAAAAAACCAGACCGCGTTCATCGCGTTGGCTCAGAATATAGTCCGAAGCGCACCGCACGCTGTCGTAGGTCTTCTCGAGCCATTCCATATCGCCGGTGCTTCGAGCATGGTGGTTGACCCCGAGCACGTACAGCGGCGTGCCATCATTGATGTTGAGATCGTAGTCATCGACCTCGCCGGTCACAGCATTGTAATATTCCGGCATCATGCCGTTTTCATACTGGACCTCGGCGAGAGCCTCCAGCAGCGCCCGTGAACTCTCGGGCCGATAGTGATCGCACCCGTAGACAAACCAGATAACATCTCGGGCGACCACATTGGACGAGACTCCCGGTTCGTTGGTAAAAGCTTCGCCCTGAGGATAATGGGCAAGTACACGAAGGAGATTGACTTTCGCCCAATGAGCACCATCGTTAATTACCGGATCTGGAGTCAAAAGCCGGCACCGGGAAAGTTCTTCCGCGTAATAATCCCGAGCGCGCTCCATAATTTCGTCAACATCCAGCAACCGTTCGAGTTTCTCTTCGGCCGTTGCTCGCCCCTCATCAGTGAAAGCGAGGATAAACGCCAAACTGTCTGTCTCTCCGGGACCGAGTTCTATCTGAATTTCCAGCCCGCCGATGACGTCACCTTCGTCTTCGTCAAGCCCCTCAAAACGCGGCATGACGTCGGTATCATAAAGCTGCCCCCAATCCTGGGTGAGGACATGGGCAGACGGTTGACGGGTCGCTGCCAGCGTCCGGACCCAGTCCGTATTGCCCTCTTCGCGCGCAAAAAGCGCCCTATTTTCTTCGTCGTACTCGCCCAGGATCCGGGGGTTAAGCCTCCGGCCCGCCAGACGGGCGAAAGAACTGACGCAAATCTTTCGGCTCGTTTCGGAATTGTTCTCCATCTCCACCTTCAGAAACACAACACACTCATCGCCGGGCGTCCCATCCTCCACCCGCGGGACGCATATTGTCTCGCGCACAGCAACCCCGCCGGGGAGATCGAAGGTTCGGGCCTGACACGCCGGCTGGAAGGAAAACGTCGCCGGGCCGACTTTGGCCAGAGGCACATTGCCCAGCAACTGACAACTCTCGCCACGGCACTGGGTAACACGGGTTTCGGCACTGCAGTAACGAAGCATCACGGCCCCGACCACCTCCTCGCCGATGTCGGAGGCGAAAACGGAATGGATCCGCCCGTCTGAACCCGTTTCAACCCACGTATGGCCGTTCCCGAGACTCGCACCGAAACCCAGCTCCCGATCTTCAACCTCGTATGTCTGCAAATCTTTAGTCATAAGTATCTTTCTTATTCAAGGCTGTACGGACCGGACGCCGTCGTGCTAGTGCTGCGTGACATTTGATTTTATGGGTCGGCAGTAACGACGAGATTGCTTCGCTTCGCTCGCAATGACCAGGAACACGCTTAGAGCGTCATTGCGAGAAGCCTGTCGTTTAGGCGACGCGGCAATCTCGCCGTTCTACCCCAAAAATCGAGTGTCATGAACCACTAGGCTCTGTCCGAGAATGCTCTCTTTCATAAGTAACCCGGCCCGGATTAAGGATAATGGAAACCGCTATTGAGTACTGTTCACATCCCCTGGTTGCCAAACATCGGGATATTTTCGCAGCCCTCTCGAGCAGAGCACCTCACATGCTCCTTCCGCGGGGACCTGCGGGCAAAAACGACGCTTTATCGCAAAGTCACCGTTGGCAGGCCAGCCGGGGCACTGGATCACTCTGGTTTGTTCTCGAGACCGTTCAGACTCCAGTCGTAGTCGATGTCCTTTATTTTCAGTTTGTCTTTATGCCGGCGGATATACCGGGCGACATCTCTCTCGGCATACTGAGCCACGTAATCCAGGATGCTGTCGCTTTCCTTCAGAAAATCTTTCTTGAACCAGTCGTAGATTTGCGACACATAGATGACCCCCTTTTTACGGTTCAGACGGAGACCGCGGGGGCTCTGATTGTAGGTGCGCGCGGCAGCGTCCAGTTGTTTGTCCAGTTTTTCCCCGGTGTAAGGTTCTCCGCGCAAAACGGGACATCCGATTGAGGCGCAGTTGAGGGCAAAATGAATGCGCGGATCCTCGAACTCCTTACGCAGGATCTTGTGTTCAATCTGGCTCAAACTGTAGATTTCTCCACCGATATTCCATCGTTTATCTTTCCAGCGTTTCTTCGAGAAAAGGCCGCCCGGGATGTCTTTGATGGAATCGATCTCGGGGTCATATTCGGTAATCAGCTTGAGTGTGAAAGCGTTATAGGCATTGATGTATGTCGCCATTTTCTCGTCCCGCCCCAGCTTTTCCATTGGAGCCCGAGCGAGTCGCCCGATATAGGTGAGCAAATCGGATGGGTCTTTCTTGAGGGCCTCATAGTCCACCCATCCATCCTCAACGTGTTGATCAAGCACACGGGAATAAGGCGAATGGTCGATTCCCGGGGCTTTCGTGGACCCCGCTTCGCCAACCAGCGGCAAAAGGGCCAGCATAATAGCAAAAGCAAATTTTGTCCTCATGGTTTATTCTTCCTTGTTTACAGTCTTTTTTTGGTAACGGCCGACGCCGCGCAGATTGAAAAGTTTCTTCAGAAGGTGCGCGGTCCGGCTCTCAAAAAGATGCTCCTCGTAGTACTGATTCGCCGCGCGTCGCACAGCCTGGGATATCGAGGGATACACGTGAATGGCCGAAGAGATATCGGTCACCGGTCGGCCCGCCGACATCAAAAGCACAAACTCATGCAAGAGCTGTCCAGCTGCTTCGCCCAGAATGTGGGCTCCGACGATTTCTTTGCCGGAACAAATGAGCTTGACCATCCCTTCGGTCCGCTGATCGATAATCGCACGGTCGGATTCTTCCAGTTTATAGCGGTAGATCGACAGGTCATCGCCCCCTTTTTCTCGGGCCTCTTCCTCAGTCAATCCCACGTGGGCCATCTCCGGATCGCAGAACGTGGTCCAGGGGACAACGCTGTAATCGGCGTGCATGGGAGCGCCGTAGAGCGCGTTTGAAACGACCACACCGGCTTCGTATTCGGCAACGTGGGTGAACTGATAACCGCCGTTACAATCTCCGATCGCGTAGATGTGATGCTGAGACGTGCGAAGACGCGAGTCGACTTCGATTCCCCGTTTTGTGTACTCAATGCCGGCGGCTTCGAGACCGAGCCCTTCCAGATTGGGCGAGCGACCCAGCGAGACCAACAGAGTATCGCCTTCCAGAAAGGTTTCTTTTCCTTCGGGATCACTGGCGGGGACTTCGATCGTTCCGTCGTCGCGTTCCCTGGCCCCAACGGCACGGTGTTCCAGATACAGCTCGATACCTTCCTCTCGGAAAGTATCGTTCAAGATGGCACAGAGCTCATGATCGTCGCGGCGGAGCAGGTAGTCCGTTGACTCGAGAATAACCACTTCGCTACCGAGCCGGGAGAACGCCTGCCCCATTTCCACGCCGATGGGGCCGCCACCGAGTATTACGAGGCGCTCCGGCTGCTGTTCCAGATCAAAAATGGTCAGATTCGTCAGATAATCGACGTCTTCCAGCCCTTTAATCGGGGGAATTTTGGGCCCTGCACCGGTGGCAAGCACAAACTTCCTGCCGCGGAGAAGCACATCGCCCACTTCAAACTCCCGTTCACTGACAAAATGGCCGTCCCCGAAATAGACATCGATACCCATCTCTTCAAAGCGGTCGACCCGATCATGTTGGCCCACAGTGTCAATCGTGTTGTGAACGTGTTCCATAACGTCAGGGAAATCCACATTAACCTTCGGAATCTCGATACCAAAGTCGCTGGCCCGTTCCGCACGCCAGGCCAGTCGGCCAGCTTCGATAAGCGCCTTGCTGGGCACACAACCGTGAAACAAGCAATCGCCCCCGAGAGCTTCCTTTTTCTCAACCAGTGCCACAGAGGCCCCCAGTTGGGCAGCCCCGGAGGCCGCGCTGAGCCCTCCGGCTCCGCCGCCAATCACAACCATGTCGTAACTTTCACGCCCGCCCGATGAACTAAGCATTCCCTTCATTCTCCTGATCTCCGCCGTCTTCGAGTTCCCCGACAGACACGTCCATTTTCTTTTTCAGGTAAGCCCTCCCGTATCGGGCCGCCACAAACAGAATGATGACCACAATTGCAAGCGGTATCACAATAGCCCAGGGAATTTGTTTTTCCTTTGCGGCTTCCGATGCGCCGGCTCCCGCAAGCACGTACGCGGCTGTTCCCGGGAGCATAAACAACCAGCTACAGATGATGTAGGTCAGCAGTTTAACCCGAGTGAGACCGTATCCATAATTCTGCAGGTTAAACGGGAAAATCGGTATGAGTCGCGTGATGGCGAGGACCATTCCACCGTGTTCTTCGGTCATACCGTCCAGTTTCTGGAACTTTTCTTTGCCCTGCAGCCAATGTTCCACGGGTTTTCGCGCGAGATATCGGGCAATCAGAAAACACAGGGTCGCTCCGAGTGTGGAAGCGAGTGAAACCACAATAATCCCTTTGACAGCTCCGAACATCGCTCCCGCCCCTATGGTAAGGATTGTGCCCGGGAAACAGACCACAACACCGAGCGCGTAGACGGCGATAAAAACCGCCGGTGCCCAGCCCCCTGTCGACTCAATCCACTCGCGCGTCTGTTTCAGAAGGTCTCTGATCTGGTCTCCGAACACTCTGTAAACGACAATCAAAGAGACCACCGCGAGAATGATAACCAGCGGTTTCCACAGCTTTTTTTTGTCGCTCTTTTCCGCGCTCGTTTCGCTCATCTGCTGGCCTCCTTTTATTCTCCGCTGCGTTTATCATACAGGAGAAAACCCCTTTCTAATATAAGGAAAAATCTGACTTTCAGGTTCGGATATCCTTAGCAAAGATTTTGCGCAATAAGGTACCCATCCCAGAGTACGGAGAGAAAAATCCATTGCCAGGAACGCGCGCTCCCGTGGGATGAAAAAAAGGCACGAACTTTTGCCCGTAAAGCATACGAGCGGATGTTCCAGTTCAAGTGGACCCCGCCCGGCCGTGGCCTCTGGATGATGGGCACACAGTTTATGTACGACCGGGGAGGCGCAGCTCTCAACAACTGCGGGTTCGTCTCAACCGCATCGGATACCGTTCTTTCTTTCGCTGGTGCGACAAATCATACGATTTCATCCAGTATCTCGACGCCAAATATTCCGATTGGTTGTGCATACCCCGATCGATCAAAACAACATCCGTCAAACCGTCGCGGATAGCCCGGACATTTCATGAAGTTAAGCCGATAATTATTATAAGTTTTTGTTCATGAAACTTTTGTGGGAAACATGCAGGGGGTCTTTTTGTACGCCCTGTGTACTCGCGCGTCTGAGAAAACAAAAAAGACATTTACCACAACGGGGAGCGTCTCTCCGCTAACTGCGGACGCTCCTCGCTTCGCTGTGGTGCGGTCCTCGTCCTGCGTTTGGCTTCCGCGCAGCTACAGCGCTGACGCCGCTTCAGAAAAGCGGGCTATATTCGACGAGAATCTTGTTCCCGGGGTAACACATCGGCCGTTGTGGCGAAAAAATCGAGCAGCCTTCGTTCCATTTCCTGCTCTACCTCTTTGTATTCCGCCCTCCCGCATACATTCTGCAACTCTCCCGGATCTGCGTTCAAATCAAACAATTCATGATCCCCCGAATAGGGTCGACGCACGTATTTATGATCGTGCGTCCGACATGATACGGCATATGATCCGGCTTCGTGTACCGGCAGGGCGACGCTTGACTGCACCGAATAAAACGACTCCGGTGGCATACCTTTCACATCCTTGTTCTTGAATGCTTCTTCCCCCTTCCGTGCGCCCACTTCCGCGAAAACCGCCTCGCGTATCTCACTGTCATCTCCACCCAAACTATCCAGAAGACTCAGTCCAAACGAATCATATCCCGGATCGATATTCAGTAAGTCATAAACCGTCGCCGTCATATCCACCAGTTCAGTCAAATGATTGCGCACTCCGCTGGCCGCCCGGAACGATGCGGGTGGTTTAATGATAAACGGACACTGGATAAGCGCGTCCTGCAACGACATGTGCGTTTTCTCCGGCAGGGAATAATCGCCGGCAAAATCACCGTGATCGGACAAAAATATGATCAGAGCGTCTTCATACATGTCATTCCGCCGCAAGGCCTCCAGCACCCGACCAAACAGGTGGTCAGCTTTTGCACACATGGCATAGTAGACCCTGCGCAACTCCACCCATTGTTCTTCGCTCACTCGCGGCGCCCCATATGCCTCGCGAAGATCATTGAGAGAATTCAGATCATTCTCCGGCGTCGGGTATCGTTCCGGCAACCGATTCGGGTCAATAAGATCGTAAAACTCCTCCTCAACCCTGTATGCCGGATGGGGCAACCCCAGGGGAAGATACAGACATACAGGCTGTTCGCCATCGAAACGATTGATAAAATCAACGGCCCCGTCCACATGTCCCGCATCTCGGTCATGGTAAACGGAGCCGTCACCATCTTTCGTCATCACTCCATCGTAAAAAACTCCCCGTAACGGGTTGTCATCGGGCAATTCCTCGGGCACATGATACTCCGTCGCACAGTCATCCGGCCTGTATTTGGTATCACAATGCTTCAGGTAATCCGATCCCTCCTCGACAGCCACCAGATCATTTTTGCCGCCCCACCATACGTAATACCCTTGATCCTGCAAAACGGGCAGAAGATGGGGTTCGTGTTCATCCAGCATGTTTTTCATCGAGCGATGACCATGGACATGGGGATACCAACCCGTCATGAAGGAACATCGGCTCGGCGTGCATACGGGATTCTGAGAAAATGCATTGGCATAGGAGACCCCACCATTACGAACAAGCGCGTCCAGATTCGGGGTATGTGCACCGGGATTGTCCAGGTGTCCCAGCACATCACCCCGATAGGAGTCCGGGTTGAAAATGATAATGTTGGGCCTCTCTGACATCTCTTCACTCCTCTTTTGTTAGAATGCTGAAATGAGCTTTCGTACGTGTTTAGCCCAGAGATGCCGCTTCATGGTCATTGCGAGCCCATCGCGAGATGGGCGAAGCAATCTCGTCGTTTTTTCAGCGCAACAGCGAGATTGCCGCGGCGTCCCGTTGCGCGGAACGCCTCGCAATGACATTGTGGGCGTGGACGGCTGATGTAGGGCAGGCTAAACGCATGCGAGCTTCCAGCTCATTAATCTATTCATTTCTCCTTTTACCCACGAGGCCGTGCTCCTTCACTGCCCTCCATCCTGGGCTAGTATGAGGCCGTCCCTTCGGGAGTAAAAATACCGCTACCGAAAACCAATTGTTTCTCATCGTAGCGTTCGCCTCGTTGCTGATCACTGATTATAAGTTGTCATATTTTATGCGCCGTTTTTTTAGCGCCTTCTCGATCAGGCCGCCTTATCACTCACTCACTCACTCACTCGTTCGTTCCGGGGATCACGTGCCCGAATGGTTTACCCGCCACAAGTTGGTCGTCTTCCACAAACCCTTCCGGCCGGTCACACAGTTGATCAATGAGACGTTTTCGCCAGTACTCGAGGCGTTCGGCGTAATCCGAATCCTCCGCCAGATCATGCAGTTCATGGGGATCCTCCGTCAGGTCAAAAAGTTGTTCCTGGCCACTGGCAGGATTCCACATATATTTTTCCTGCCCATCGGTCATACACTGATTACTGGGCGCGTGTTCAATATGTAAATCATCTCGCCACTGCGTGGGTTCCTCTCCCCGCATGTGAGGATACAGGCTCCGACCGTCCACGCTCTCGGGAATGCTGACTTCCAGCATATCCAGGAGCGTCGGCATGATGTCCGCATGGGTGGCCAGCGCATCGGAGACGTGGCCTTTATCGATGTTGTACTGCGGCGGGGCGCTGATCAGAAACGGAACGTGAGCGGAACCCTCGTAGGCGACTTTTTTACGCAGCCGATAGTGATCGCCCAGCATTTCGCCGTGATCACTGGTAAAGATAAAAATTGTGTCATCACGGTGTCGCAGTCCTTGCACGGGATTGATCAGGCGACGGAGTTGATCATCGACGTGATTCAGCAACCCATAATAAGCAGCCCGCATGGCGAGCAGGGCTTCATCGGAAAGATCGATATGGTGGGTGGAAACATAGTTTTCCCGTCCCCTTTCGCCGGGATCAGGACGTTCCGCCCAATCGCCAATATAAGGATCGGGCACTCCGGTGCGCAGATAGCGTTCCAGATAAAACGGTGGCGGTTGATACGGCGGGTGAGCCGAGATAAAACCCAGAGACAGGAAAAAAGGACGTGAAGGATCCCGTTTATCCATAAAACGCAGAGCCCGCTCGACGCTCCAGTTGGTCTGGTGCAGCCCCTCATCCAGATGCCACGGATGCACCGTCCAGTCATTGTGCATCACACCACCACTAAACCAGTCATCAATGCCATGTCGCGGGCTCTCGTCGCGAAGCCACTCCCGATAGTCCTGCTGTGTCTCCATCCATTCGAAGCCATATCCTTTGCGGCGCGGAAACTGATGCATGTCGCGGCCGATATGGACGGTCTGGTATCCCTTCTGACGCAACAACCCCGGCAGGGTTGGAACATCACTCCACTCCACGCCGGATCTGTATCCCACCATCCCATGAGTCTGTGGTAGTTGGCCGCTCAAAATACAACGGCGAGTCGCAATACAGGACGGGCAGGCGGTATAGAATCGCCGGAACCGAGCGCCCTGATAGCCGATGGTATCCATGTTGGGTGTTAACAGAACCGGATGGTCCTCGCAGCTCAGACTATCACCCCGGTGATGTTCGGTGTGAATCAGCACGACATTGGGTAACTCTGACATTTTCATATATCCTTTTCTTCCCTTGATTTCGACCACAAATTATGTGTCATAGAAGAGATGTCATCAACAAGCTGGCACCCGACCCCGGGGGAAAAACGCGCCCAGGCGAAAGGCGTGCCGGAATATCCACCCCCGATAGCTCCCGAGAGTGTGGGCACATAGCCTCCACTACCATCAGTGATTCCAAAAACAAATGCCTGAGAAGCCGGGCTGCGTCGTTTGATATCGAGCTGATACTGGCAGAAAAGTTCACACGGATGCGTGGCTATGACAAGATCCCCAATAATGACGACGTGAAACGCCAGTCGGTCGGTCCCGTGTTCACCATATTTTTCCACCAGGCTCACCGGTCCCCAGGCAAAAATCGCCTCTTTACCCCGCACATCTGCTCCGTTATCGATCCGTTCCAGCACCTTTCTCCCCTCTTCAACCACCTCCTCTTTTGGTTGCCGAACCGGGTATTCATGTTCACGACGACAATGGAAGATCACCATGTCATCCTGCGGTTGCATTTCGTGGATTATCCGCAATGTTTCACCGGCCAGTGCGCTTCCGAATCGGGTAATCTGCACTTCCCGGTCATCGGGAGTCGACTGAGGATGTGCCTGCTGTCTCATGGCAATATCCCCCTGCGAACCGTTGAAAAACAACACGGGAACGCTGCCATACGCGTCCCGGACCAGACGCCGGGCGACACCGGGAAATTCGGCAGAAAGCACATTGCCCCCATAAAAACTCGCAGGATGTCCCGTGCCGTGGTGCAACACAGCTTTGATTTCTCCGTCCTCATCAAAGGCCGCCAGCGCGAGGCATTCCGTATCGTCGGGACCCTCCAACCCGGTAAACTCGTCGTCACGCCCGGGTTCCCGGTACATGCTATGTGTGCCGTTGGCATAACAGACGCGACGATTGTAGCCCAACCGGGCGTGTCCCGTGCCCCACCCAATACCGGCCGGCGACGCGGAACTGACCGCATCCATCGCCACATCACAGAGACGTTGTTTCAAGCGTTGTGAATAATCTTCGTCCACAGGCTTGCAATAATTCGTGTGAAGCACCACGGGCCCCGCATGGGTATGACTGCACCCGATCATGATGGAATCTGAAGGGATATCGGTCCTGTCCGCCATGGCATTTTTGTAGCGTCGCACCCGTTCTGTTTCCAGTCCGACCAGGTCGCAACTGACGAACAGGATCTCCGTCGTGCCGTCCGTCAGATACAGGGCATTGGCCTCCAGATCGTCACGAATTTCCTCAACTCGTTGATCCGGATCACCCGCTCCTTGAATGAGCGTTCCAATGTCGTTGTTAATCGTGATTGACGCAGCACCAGCTTTCATGTTTTTCACCTCTCAGAATGATGAAACGTTACAACAACCTTTAACGACTTTTCCGAAGGAAACTTAAGGAATTTGCGCCCGGCCGTTCCGTGTAATCTCAATCGACTTCACATTTTGACCTTTCTTCACTTATTTCCACATGGAATTAATTGTCTCAACAGACCATTCCACCAGTTCACGCCCGCCCTGCGGTCCGACCGTCGTACTGGCTGGCACGGCTCCATAACTGCCGCTGGCCGCCGCTTTTTCGGTCGGGACATACGTCCCCGAGCCCGCAAGCTGTACGGTAAAAGTCTGCGTGGCTCTGCTGCGGGCCTGCATGCGCAGTCCAAAATCCAGATAGTATTCAAATGGATTGGTCGAAAAAACCATATCACCAATCCGAACAACATGGGCCTCAACCGGAATCTTCGGTTCTTTTCCTTTAATGTTGTAGCGCTTTTCGACGCCTTCAAACCATTTCACTTTCCGGTATGCTCGGGTAATGGGCACATACCACCGCGGCTCGTTTTGTTCTCCGGGGTTTTCCTTTAGCTCGTTTTTTAGTTTTCCAAGCTTTTCTTTCCATTCCTCCGCCCCCCTTCTTGCCTCTTCAACATCGGCCGGGGTGATCTGTGATCGTGTCAGCTGCACATTCTCCACCACATGTTCAAGGACGGGGCTGGATTCGCATTCTTTTTCCATCAGAGGAAGACACCCCTCAGTGGCATCAGCAATGCGTTGAGCTATCTCCTCGCGCTGGGTGTGTCCGGCCAGTCGCCACATGCGCACCTCGGCATTCTCCTTACCCGCCACGTTGTCCGCATTGCGTTCCTGATTTCCAACAAGATGGGGCGACTGATCTCCAGCAGCAGAACACTGGGCCAATACATGGACGTCGTCGCCGAGCCTTGAACGCAGTTCTTCCCGAGTCTCATGCCAGTAATCGGCACTTATCTGGTATTCGTTTTCACTGACCTGTGACGGACAGGCCACATTGACCACCAGACCTGTGAGTTTACCGTCTGTGTTCCAGGTCCCGAGCAGGTTGACGCTGTGATCTTCATACCCCTCCACATGTCTGAACTCAGGATCGTTAATATTGCCATACATCCTGCTTTTGCCATCGGAATACGTGACACGTCTGTTGTGTCCCACGACCGCATGTGCCAATCCGAACCCAACTTTCCCGGGCCTCCGCGCATTCCAGGCCGAAACCACTGCTCGCGTTATGCGCTGAACGACGCGGTCGGTATACTCCTGAGGCTCCATAACAGGAAGCTCAACGCCGTCCCTTTCC
>JAGXLK010000316.1 GCA_018334735.1 Planctomycetota bacterium
TAGCCACGGCGGCCGCCCCGGAGGCTCAGCAAAAGAGCCACGTCAATACTGGGGCGGACTCTGCGGTGTATGGGCCGAGAAACTCACGCGCCGGTCTTTGTTCGATGCACTCATGGCCAGGCGCACTTACGCGCTGACAGGCGACCGAATTGTCCTTCGGTTTGCGGTCAACGGAGAGCCCATGGGGACAGAACTGCCGCCAACTGACGGACGCAAAATGGAGATTGAGGTGTGGGGTACCGATACAATTGAATCCGTACAACTGCTCCGCAATGGCACTGTGATCAAGGGAAACGCGCCGGGCTCAGATACATTCGAGCTGGAATACGAAGAAAAACGCTCCGAAACTGAGACCGATTTTTACCACTGCCGGGTGGTTCAGCAGAACGGCGCGAAAGCCGTATGCTCGCCCGTCTGGGTTGGGTGAGCGGCAGGGTAAACGGTCTGCGATAAATACCCCGGGGTCTGATAACCAGAAACCGTTTCCCACAAAACAGGTGGGCTCCGCAACATGTCGGGCTTCTCCATAACTCAGGGTCGTGAGCATCGAAGAACGGTTCTGCAGGCTCACAACATGGCAAAATGAAAGCGCAGATATTACTTTTTGTTGGCCGCGTTTCTGAACTCCAGTCCCGCGGGAGCGGTTCTGAAGTCCAGTCCGCTCATGGGTCATAATCTTCTTCACCCACGGGACAAGCCCGTGGGGGCCGATGAGGGGGTGGTCGCGGTTTCTATCCGCTCAATCTTTCTCCCCCGCGGCACAAGGCCGCAGGGGCCGATCCAGGAGACCGGACGGTTAAGAAATGCATGTGGCCCACTATCCTGCATCTTACGGATGCAGGCTAGATAAAATGGCGCATGCCGTTCAGGCGTAAGAACTTACAACAACAAGAAGTGTTCACAATGTCCGGCCAGTGCTACTGTGCCGGAAGATGTCTGTATCTTCCTTGTGAAAAAGCAGTTAAAGGTAATCGTTTTTAATGTATTGTTCAGCTTGTTACAGATCACTGATTTTAAGTTGTCACATTTTATGCGCCGTTTTTTTAGCCCGGATTTTTTGGTGTAGAAGCGCTTTCAACGGTATCCAGCAAACAAGCCACGTGCAATTTGGCAAGAATGGCTTCCAATTATCCGCAAAATCCGGGCGAGGATTGCTTCGCCTATCTTACGATGAGCTTGCAATGATCCATGAAGCGGTATTTCTGGGCCAAATACGTACTTGTGTCAGGGGGCTGTGGTGGTGGGCCACAAAGGCCTCAGGTGTCAAAAGATCATTGACATTCGATTGCCTAAACAGTATCATAACTCTTTAAGAATATTCGGTAGTTAGAACATAAGTTCTTGATTTTTGCAAAGGCGTTAGATACTGCAGTGGAGGTTATGGGAGGAACGGTGCTGTTCAGACAGCCGAAGGGTTAGGGGGGTGAGAAACCTGAGTGAAAGTGAATAATCCCCCTAATCCCTTTGGGCATTCCGGATGGATAGATTTTTAGCCGATAAAAGCAGCAAATGGGCATGGGGGCGAAAAATTCTTTTTCGTTAAGCAGGCGTTTTTTGTATCGCCGGCATCCCATATGTGCATGTCCCGATATCCTTTCCTTTCACACCTCGTGCCCATTGATGCTTTCCCCACGGGATTTGTGGCAGTAAAGCCATTTCGAGAGCGGTTTTCCCCTTCCAGATTGCGTTCCAGAGCTTTCTTTTAATACATAGCGAACCTTCTTTCGTAATGTTTTGAACCGATCTTGCATCAATTTGTCGGCCTTGGTGCGAGGGTTTAACCTGGATTGGGGATTGGCCCCGCCGGCCCTGTGTTTGAAGCTCGGCTTATGTCCAGCGGGGCTCGAAGGTTTTCAGCCCCCATTTCGTCCCCAGGTGTCCATTCAGGATTTAAGTTAAGCAATCTCAGGGAACACGAAGGTGAGAATGGGGAAAACCCAGCCATTCTGCCGGGCCATTTCTTCGTTGCGGCTTCGCAGGGACTCGTCCGGGTCACCTTTGGCACCGCGCCTCCAACTGACCTCGTCAGAATGGCTCTGCACCCACAAACTCAAGTGGAACGGACCACCAGGTCGACCGGCCAGTTGTTGCAGGGGGGAATGGTTACCTGGATTCGCCCTTCGCCCGCTTCGGAAACGTCCAGACTTTGCCGATCCGTTCGGATGCCAGCTATGCGCGGATGAATGAACGTGACGGTAGTCTTTTCTGTCGCGCTGATCCGGCCACTTATACCCCGCACGTGCAGACTCACCGGATTGTATGAGAAAAACCCTAACTCTCCGTGCTGGAACGCGGTTCCCTTGCGTACAAAGTACAGGGTCACTGAATCATCGACCATTCGAAAGAAGACTGCTTTCCCCTGAAACTGCATATTCTCGCCAGGGCAGCATTCGGACCGGCCTTTAGAGAAGTAGAAGCGGTCACTGACGGTGTCATGGTGGGATATCAGGATGCCACGGGCTCCTCCGTTACGGATCCGTTTGAATTCGGCTTTCATGTGCTTCTTGTTATGCGGAAACAGCACCATTGGAATGCGGGCACAATCCTGCTCATCAACAGAATAAACGGCCGTCAGCCGGTAATGATCCGGGCGATTTATTCGTTCCGAACCGGACGGCACCGACGTACATATAACGCGCTCGGGCTCATTGCCATAGAACACGGCCAACCGATTAGCCTTCACTTCATTGAAAATATTAATCTCGGCATCGTATTCCGTTTCCGGCCTGCATGCCTGTGGTCTGACGTCGGTGGAGGGATGCAGGTACTGATAAACTCTGTCTCCCGGGGCAGCCTCAACCTCATCCAGGACAATAAAGTACCCGCTGGCGCCGTCTTGAGCATGTGTAAACAAAAGACTACGGGTAAACGAAGATCCATGCGGCAACGCCTCATCGGATAGTCCTGCTGTGTAATCAAACCCGTGTCCGGTCAGCCCCTCGTCCAGGCCTCCGCCCGATCGGGTGGAATGATCTTTTCCGTTAATAGTAAGCGTGTTGTTCATTTTCGCCGGGCGGGTCACCGGTCCAAGCCACCCGCCGTTCATCAGCAATCGCGCTCCGTAGGCCGACAGGGAGATCGCATTGGTTTCCTGATGCGCGTGCCACATGGCCGGAGAAACGATGTTGTAAAGTGCCGCTGCCAGGGATTCAGGAGAGTCTTCGGGCTCACGGAAAAAAGCACCGCCATTGGGATATAGCTGGCTTGTCGGCACTTTCGGCTCATATCTTTTCCGCTTCAACACGTATGCCATCACATGGCCAGGGGGCTCCATTCCCTCAAGAGCCCAGGCCATGTATCGGCCGGCAAGCGGGTCGAAACGCCCGGCCCGATAGGCCAGTGCTGCGTTCCTCACGTCTTTTGGAATGAAATCACCGAAGGCGTGCAGCTGTTTTGCCGGCGTGGCAGAGGAACCATACAGCCAGCGATAGAATTTCTTCAACCGGGGATTGTTATAGTATCGACGATCGATGCCGGTAAACTCCAGCACGTCGGCATAGCCAGTTTTCTGGAGTCGCCCATCCGTGCTGGCCAATCGGGCCCACGCGTAGTTGGTTGCGGTAACCATTACCCCATCGTCGGTCATCTGGCGTAAATAATGTTGGTAATAGGCGTCGTCGGGGGAGGTCCTTTCGCCGCTATAGATCTCCCAGGTCCCATGAGTACCATGGCGTGCCAGAGCCCAGGCACCTTTCCGATCGATCCGGTTGATCTGCCCTTGAATTACGGATTCACACTCCTCGACCTGTCCATGATTCAGGTCGTCGTAGACGATGTCCAACGCAATGATCCCGAGAAATGCTGCCCCCATGGGGGCAACGACGCCAGACCATTTTTGCTCTTCGTCAAATTCTATTTCCATCAGGCCACGTGTGATCGCATCATGAACGAGACCGGCGATGTGTGACCGACGCTGCGGTTCAACTATGTAAACCAACGCGGAGGCTGCCAGAAAGCTCTGGAGCCGGCGGACAAGCCTGTCCGTCTCAGCCATTTTCAAACCTTTCTCAACCCTCTGCAGAGCGTTGCCCTTCATCGTAGTCCACGGCTCGCGCCGGGCGCGTGCGCGCAATTCGGGAAACTGGTCCCGTGTGCAGACGAGAAACGGATGTTCTCCTGATGAGGCAGAAGCTGGCCGGTTTCGACGAGTCTCTCGGTTCTCAGTCATCGCTTGTCCTTTGTTCCGGGAGGGAGCATGCGCACCATCACTTTTACCAAAAGTCCAATGACATTCTGGGGTTTTCCGAAGTGCCTTTTAAGGAATTCCCCGATGCAAGTCTGACTGATTTCGTTTATTATTTATTTAAGGTTATTGGAAACTCCGATGAAATGACATTCGATCGATACAGACTGACGGTGGCTGCATGCATTTCTGCCAGACCTATTCGGAGCAGTCCCGTCTCTCCGGAGAGCCAGTGTGCCCGCGCTGGCTCGCCCGCCGGGGGATAGAGGGATCGACATCTTTGAATCCACCCACCAGATATCCCTCTCCCCCTTCCGGAGAGTCTTGAGTTTTACTCATCAGCGACGTTTATGCTTCCCTTCCAAGCTTTTTTTTTGCCGTGTG
>JAGXLK010000317.1 GCA_018334735.1 Planctomycetota bacterium
TTTATGCAACTGACCACTTAGAAAGCGATCTGGCACTTGACACGACGGCCCGTTTTTGTAATAGTAATACTGGTAAGTGTATTACTAGTCGCGGGGAATATGAATGAAAATCACGTCCAAAGGTCAGGTAACGATACCCATCGACATCCGGGAGAAGGCCGGGCTGCTCCCGGAGACCGAGGTAGAGTTCCGGATGGAAGACGGAAAAGTAATTCTCACGAAGAGGGACGGTAACAGCCGGGGGCGGAAACTTGTTGAGAGGCTCAAAGGAAAAGGCAGCGTCAGTATGACCACCGATGAGATCATGGCACTCACACGGGGTGAAGAATGAGTCGGGTGCTCGTCGATTCAAATGTTTTTCTCGACATTATGACCGAAGATGAGCGCTGGTATGAGTGGTCCGCCGCCACGTTGGAACGGGCCGCCTCCGATGGAATCATCTGCATTAACCCCATTATCTACGGCGAAGTCTCCGTCCGATTCGATGGAATCGAAGAACTCGAGGATGCCCTGCCCGGAGATTTTATTGAAAGACTACCGGTCCCCTACGAAGCCGCATTTCTCGCCGGAAAATGCTACCTGAAATACCGTCGAAGGGGCGGCAAAAGTCGGTCGCCTCTGCCTGATTTCTTGATCGGCGCTCACGCCGCCGTCCTCGGTATTCCCCTCGCCACGCGCGACGATTGCCGTTACCGCACGTATTTTCCCCAGCTGGAGCTTCTTGCACCGGATAGGTAGTCCGTGACAAAAAGCTTCAGCTTGAGAGAGAAAGTTATCGGTCGCGAAAACCACCATAGTGGGCTGAAGGCCCACCACAAAACGACGAAAGACAACGGCATAGCGGCGAAAAATCGCCGCACTCCAAAGATGGCGCTCCGCGCCATCGGGTTTCACACAGCAGATGATTGTTGTTGCGTCCTGCGGCAGCGAACATCTTCCGCAACCCCGGGATGTCGGCGGCACCGGCCCCCGGAGTGTCCCGCGCGCCAGCGGCGCGCTGTGGATTGCGGTGTGTTAAAACGGACCGACGGGACGTTTTACTCACCGCTGTGCCGTTGGGCCTTGCGTTCGATATCGTGACATCTCCTCCTGAACGGGCCGGAATCCGCGAGCGGACTGGACTTCAGCCGGAGCCTGGAGTTCAGAACGCGGCTCATCGGCCGACAGGTCTCCCGGTAAAACAGCAGAGCGACCAACGGCAACTCCCCCCCGGCAATGCGGACCGACAGCTACCCCGCATTTCCCGGTATTTGTCCGCCTCAAGTCCAGTTTCGCCCGCTCAGTGGCGGACTCAGCTGAACTCGAGTCTCAATCAGCGCACACTGCAGAGCCCGGGCGACAGATACAGGCGAGCCTCTTCGTCATTCCCGGAACTTGATCGGACAGAAATCGGCCCGGCTCGCGTTGCGTCTGCCGCTCTCGAAATTCAGACGCTGGTTCTCCCCGGGACCATCTTTGCCGCGCCCGTGCCGATGACGCGTGATCTGGCCGGTCCATTCGGTGGTGCCCAACCGGTCCACATTCTTGATCACCGACAACGGGATGAACACTTCGAGACTCCAGAAATCTTTCCCGACGTGTTTCGCGACTTTCACACCTTCCGCGTCCCACGTCTGATCGCTCCCCCGGGCATCGTAGATTTTCAACCCGGCGCTGATAATCCACTGGTAGAACTCCGGCATATCATCATTGGGCGGATCGAGGAAGATCTCCACGCAGTCGTTGTGCCACAGGACGCCGGTATCCGGCGATCCCTTGCCCGTCGCCAGCTTGTCCGACTGCGGCTCTTCCATGTGGATCCCAAACGTGATTCCGTCGAGCGTGAAGACACCTTTCACCTTCGTGGCGTATTCCGGCTCCACTTCCTGGTCGTTCCGGCGGGTCACAAGCTCAGCCGCCGGACCCTTCTCCCAGGTCTTCTCATCAAGTTTGCCATCCACCTGAGGGTTTTCCGCAACTTTTTGCACGATCAGAGGCTGTTTTCCTTTGCCTTCGATCACCATGGCGTATTCTTCGAACATGACCGCATAAGGAGCAGCGAAGTATTCAAGCCGCTCTGAAGCCTGTTGATCGCCATCCACCTGCTTCCGGGCTTTTGCCAGTAGTTTTTTGATTCGGTTCAGTGTCTCCTTCGGGTAGCTCTGGCGATACATACCTTTCGGGGAGAACGAAGTGCCGGGCCAGTTCGTATCCTCCCAGCCTTCGGTCATAATCCGGACGATTTCGCGCACGGTTCCCGAAGCGTCTCCATACATCCGTCGGCAGTATTCATCAACGGCCGCATCGACGTCAAAGTCGGGATCCCACAGTGATTTCATCCAGCAGTAGAGCGTGACGTGGAACCGGGGCCAGTGGTTGGCATTCCCGTTGATGAACGACCCGACGGTTTTGTCCCGGTTCCGGCGGTAGTAGTTGTTGACGGTATGATAATACTGGTAGGGAGCCCGCGTACGATCCGCTGGCCAGCAGCTGTAATGCCAGTCCTTTATCCGATGACCTGTCAGCTTAAACCACCCGTCAATGTAGCCCTGCCAGCGCTGGCGCAGATCCGGCTCCTTATACAGCGCCAGACCCGGCATGTGGCAGATCTGCACGTAGACGTTGTCGGGGAAATCCACACCCTTCGGAGGCAGGGTGTAGTTCTGGTAGGGCAGAAACAGGAGAGTTTTGTCCGGGAATTCTTTCTGCATACGGCGACCCAGCCGCGCCACGAACCGGCTCATGATCTCCGAGGCGGTGCCATACTGCCCGGCGTCATCGTCCCACAATTCCTGGCACTTCTCACAGCGACAGCTGATACCCACGTCCGACGGCGAGACGGTGACCGTGTCACCGCGAATGCCCAGCCGCGCCTTTTTACCCTCTTCATAGTGGCGGCGTATCTCGTTCATAAACGCGTCGACGGCGCCCTCGCTGCTGTAGCAGGGATGGGTGTACTCGCGGTCGCCTGTTTTGGTCATCTGCCACATCTCGTCGTTCTTGCGATATTCCTCGACTTTGCTGATGCGGCTGTCGCCATGAACCACCAGACGCTGAGGCCAGGAATTACCGGCCCGGAGTTTCGTCTGGAAACGCGTCAGGTGTTGTCGTTTTTCGTGGTAAGGAGAGTCACCGAACGGTGGCCACATCATCCGCATCCGGAACACGGGGGAATCGGTGATCCAGGTGGGACCAATTGTCAGGTTTTTTGTTTCGGGTATGGACCGCCCGCCGCGGTTTTTCGGCCAGTACCAGCGCACACCGACGAACCGTTCCAGAAACTCAAAGACGCCCCACGCGGTGCCGCTGGCGCCGTTGCCGACGATGAAGACCCGGTTTTCGGCCGTCTTGATCTGGAATCCTTCCGGCTTCAGGCCGTTCGTTTTCACCCCGTGAGCGGCCGCCCGGTCGCAGGCCCCGATGACAATCGCCGGCCCATCCGGGATCGTCCCCTGTTTGATCGGCAACTCAGCCCCGGTGGCCACCTTGATGCATTCCTGGAGTTCATTGACCGCAATTTTCAGGGCCTTGTTTCTCCCTGTCATCACACTGATCGCAGCTTTCGGTTCACCTTTTTCGGCCAGCCGAACCGGGGTGTGTCTCGGAATCTTTTTTGATGTGACCGGACTGAGATCGTCGGCCTCAGCAAAATTGGTCTCCAGTAGCACAATCGCAAGCAGCAAAAAAACGATCTTCATCAGACATTCAGTTTTCATCAGGCTGTTCTCCGTTTTCTATTTCTGATCGCTGTAGTCCACACCGGGATGGGCATAGAGGACCCAGAACTTGAGGTTATCACTATCGTATTTTTTCCCGGGAGTTAAGCACCAGGTGCAGGTGCCCGGCGGCACTTCGTCAGGAAACCACATTTGAACATGCGTATCTCCATGAAGCCCAGGTGCCCGGCCTCCGTGCCGTGGATTGTAG
Source organism: Planctomycetota bacterium (assembly GCA_018334735.1). The sequence continues at coordinate 3,907 of JAGXLK010000317.1, forward strand.
TAGGGTTCCTGTTTATCATTCATACCATGTTTTCGGTGTCCTTCGGCAAAGAAAAGGGCCTTGCTCGCCGCCGGAATCTGATGCATGTAGCGCACGTCGGGTCGCCAATGTTTAGGATATCGACCCTCCGGATCGTTCCCATGTCCTTTGAAAAACGAGTTGGTCTCGTAGGAATAAAGATGTTTTGGTCTCATGCTGGGCGGTTCTTTCCCGTAAAGCAACAGCCCGGGAGCGTGCGCGAAGAAATCAAGTCGTTGGGAGTAGGCGGGACAATATGCAATCGCGTTGGAGAAATCATCGCGTTCCGTCCTGTGAGGAGCCGGGTCACAGGCGAGGTATTCTCCCAGCACCCCGCTGCCGCGATCGCCCCCCGGGCTGGTCCCGAACGCATCGCCTATTGTGGCAAGGTAACCGTTATGATCGTGCGCATAGAAATAAGTAGCTTGTCCAATTTGCCTCAGCTGTCCCTGACACCGGGACGTCAACGCCGCATCTCGCGCGCTTTCCAGCGCCGGCATGAGCATGGCCGCCAGAATGGCGATGATCGCAATGACGACGAGGAGTTCTATCAGGGTAAAGGCCCTCGGCCACCGAAATTGACACGCTGGAACCCGGCCCTTCCCCCGCCCGTTAAGTCCAAC
>JAGXLK010000318.1 GCA_018334735.1 Planctomycetota bacterium
CCAGCAGGCGGCCCCCAGAACCAGACCGATCAGAATCAAGATCTGACAACTCCTTTTCCGGCTTAACATGAAACTCTCCTTCGTGCTCTCTTACTTTTCTGCAGCGATCCGGGGCACACCTATTGGTTCTGTTCCAGTTGGAACGGCGAATATTTGTGCCCATCGCCGCGGAAAAATTTCGTAAAAAATTCGTAGTATTCCAGACGGAAGATCTGAATGGCCACAATCAGCCCTTCCAGACCGATGATGACCGCGGTCCCGGCCACAAAAATCAGAGCCGCCCAAATCGGCGACGCGGGCAGCTCCTGGATGGGTTTTTGAAGAATGCAAATTGTAAAACACAGCGCCACATGGCTCAAAGCAAACGCCGCCACCCTGAGAAAAGAAAAGGTATTCGCTAAAAATGTCATAACGGTCTCCAGTGCTTCGACAACCCCTTCAAAAAGACCGACAACTGCGCTTTCTCCCCCTTCTGCCCCTTTTCCCAACAATATCAGTATTGGCTGGTGCAACGCCAAAACAAGCAACGGGACAAGGATAAAGCCCAGAATCATGTATAAATCCAGAGGGCCTTTCCCCACCACAGCGATTTTGACGATCGTCCCGAGTGTGCCCCAGTAAAAGACCATACCGGTGATACCAAACCGTCCGAGAAATCCCTGCTCATATTCCCCTGCCCGGAGTCGACTGATAATATTGAGCAAAACGCCGAGACTGATGAGTGCCACACCAAACCCCACTGCAATGAGCATATAGCGCAGGACCTGATCGGCCGCTCCACCGGTTTCGCCCTCAAAATTGATGGGTTCGAGCCCCAGGGTCAGAGGCCAACCCATCTCCGTGAGACTCTTCCCGAAAAATGAGCCCTGGAAAAACGTCCCGAAAAGCGCGCTGCCTACCCCTGCGCAGCCAATGACAAATCCGACATCTTGAACCTCCGCCCGATCGGCGATTTTGTATGTCACAATCCCAATGGCCAGCAGACAGAGCCCGTGTCCGAGATCACCGAAGATCACCCCGAACATCAGAAGAAAACTGACGGCGAAAAGAATCGTCGGCTCGATCTCTTCATATCCCGGCACGCCGAATCCCTGGACGAGCCGCTGAAAAGGCTGCAACCATCCGGGCAGACGGGTGTAAGTGGGCACTTTGCCGGAGTCAATTTCCTCCTCCGTGGCCTCGCGCGTCTCGCAAATCGCGTTACCGTCCGTCACTCTGTCAATCGCGTTTCGCACGCGCCCGATCTGCTCTTCGGGGCACCAGCCTGTAATGATTGCGGTCGCCCAGGTGGATCCGTATTTTTGTTCGGCCTGGCTGATCCGTAGCTGGCGGATCACAGACCGATACGCAGCTCTGAGTTCTGCGGCGTTCGTTTCCCCCAGCTCGCGCAACGGTTCCTGCATCTCTTCTCGTTGCTCTTTAAGCTCATCGCGTTCTTCCCGCGCTCTGTCGTAAATCGCCGCCGGCGCCGCCTCGTAATCTCTGGGCAACTTTTGTTCTTCGAACTGATAATCTTCCAGAATGGTACGGAGGGCAAAACGGCTCCGACGGCTGCTCAGGGCCAGGACTCGGTGAACCGTCGCGCTCCCCCCTTCCGGTTTAACGGGTTCGCCGATTGAAACGAGCACAGCATCATCAGGCAGTTCATTCTGTGCGCCGGAAATCCGTTTTGCCGGCATGTCGCCGGCAGTTACGTGCAAAAACGAAGTTTCCGAAAGCTCCTGCGGCGAGACTTCCAGATCGCGGTACGGCAACACACGATCCATTACGTCTTTGGCCTGCGCAATTTCTTCTTCCAGATTTTTCAGCGCATCTTCAACCGGCTGGATTCGGCTTTCGATATCTCCAACCAGCCGCTCAATACCATCGAGTCCAACCGGTTTTCTCCTTCCTTCCGACTCTGTCAACCCTTCGTGATCGATTTCCAGACGATCCATGGCTTTCTCCAGCCGCCTTTTCAACTCCTCACACCGTTCAGCGCGCTGCCCAAGCTCTTCTCTCACCTCACGGCCCTCCTGTCCTTCTTCGGCCTGCGAAAGTTCAACGGCCCCCAATCGTCCCAGCGTTTCAGTAACAACATCCACCTGACGCTTCAGGACGATAATCCGGATGCGTTGCATGTGCACGTGGACGAACATTCTTGAACTTTCTTTCCACTCAATTCCCGTAATAGGTCGATTCCACGACCTGGAACAGGTTTCTTAATTCATTGCGGCGGAGGTAAAAATAACTGACAAGTATCGCCGGACCTTCGAGCATTTGCCGGTACAGCCTGTTTGCGCAGGTGAATGTCCGACGCCAGAGTTTCTCTTCCATCTTCAGCAGGTCCCCGGCATCTTCCGCAGTCAGAGAAGGCACGGCGCTCGCGATATTCTCGGACGACGGATCGTTGAAAATTTCTTCCAGCCTGCTGCTGGACAGGAAAAGACTCCTTTGCTCGGGTATGGGCCCGTTCCACTGGCAAAGCACGTTCGAGAGATTTTCCCAATCGATTTCATAATGGCGGCCGGCCCGCACAACCGCCAACAACCGTTCGGATGCCGCTTCCAGGGCAAGGGGCCCGGCACATTCGGATCGGTGAGAGATACCGATGTTTTTGAGACCAGCGCTTACGCCGTCCCAATAAGCTTTCATAAGCGCCATTTCAGTAAACGCCGTGGTGTTCGATTTTTCATCGAGTTCCACGCCCAATTCTGCGGCAGAAAGCAGTTTTTCTGGCAATTTTTGAACAAATTCCGATAGGTCGGAACTTGAGAGTAAGGAGGCCGAGGGTACGGCGAGACTGTCGGGCAGATTCACCACATACTGGCTGCGGTCGACCTCGGCGCCGCCGACGAACAACCGGAGCAACACATGGATGTTATCGATCTGGAACCGCGACAACATAGAGAAGTAAAAACGCGCCAGCGGGGGCGAAAGGTAACGCGTGAAAGAAACCAGCTCGTCGGTAGCATCCTGGCGAAGTTGGCGCTCCAGACTCAGGCGTCGTCCCGGCACCCTGCGAGGGTAGAATCGCTCCCAGAGTTCTTCAACGCTTTTCATACGTTTCAGTTCTTCCAGGCTCTCACTTTCAAACAACCGCCGTTTCCGGCCCCGCAACTTCGCGTTCACAAAAGCAAGCGGACAGTTCATAAGCGATTCGGGATTTGCCGGCAACGTTTGTTCCACGGCCGATTTCCTCTGTTTGTTTAGAGGCTACCAGAAATCGGGATTTTGCCGGCAATGCCTGGCGCCCTCAGTCATTGTCGGTTTCGGCCCAGGCGACAACCCGAACGACCCGATCCACAGATTCCTGGATCTTATCTTCGTCCATTTGCTCGATCAGTGGCGCAGCCTCGCGGGCGCGCTGGAGAGTTTCTTTTCGTTCCTGCTGTGCTTCTTGCTTTTTCTCTTCGACGAGTTTTTCCGCTTGTTCTCGCCCTTCCTGCTCAGCATCTTTTTTTATCTGCTCGGCTTCTTTGCGCGCTTCGTCCTTAATCTTCTCGGCCTCATCGCGAGCGTCTTCCACGATCTTTCTGGCCTTCTCTTCGACTTGAAGCAAACCTTCAATGGAATCGCTCATTGTTCCTCGTGGGCCTCATTAATGATCTGTATCACATCTTCGGGATCGCGAGCAGAGATCAGCCGATCGTAGACGTTAGGGATCTGCACGAGCAGTCCGATATCGGCAAGGGCCTCAATAGTCTGGCTCGGTTTGTCCGGCGCCCCGAGCAGAAGAAACACAAGATAAACCGGTTCGTCGTCGACAGCATCAAACTCGATCCCCTCAGGAGCAATACCAACGGCGAGAAGACAATCGTCAACATCCGGATGCCGGGCATGAGGAACCGCCACACCACCGCCAATTCCGGTTGATCCTTTTCGCTCCCGCTCGTAAAGAGTATCAAGAACCCCGCCTCGGTCCCCGATTTTATCCTGCCGCACCAGCTGTTCGACCAGTTCGGCAATTACCTCATCGCGTGTCATGCTCTCAACGGGGACTTTGATCAGGCCGGGTTCGAGAAGATCGCTTAAATTCATTATCGCCTACCGCAGTTATACGAAAAGCAGAAAAGGCCTTTTATTTCAGAAGGACCTCTTTGGGATCAACCCACAAGAGTAAGGGCTTTCGGGCGGAATGATGGACTGGTTTCACGCACACAGCAGGTAAATGTTCCAGTCAGAAATTAACGTGCCCAAACGATCTACAGGAAAGAAACTCTTCGAATTTATCAGTATAGAGGAAAGACAGAGCCCAATTCAACCGTTAAGAGGAATATGAGCTGTGGGTCGTTTTGCGGTTGGACGACGGTTAATTTGCTTTGAATTGCCACCGAGACGCAAAAGGGACGGGGCAACGTTCCCGAATTTCCTGAGAAACATTTTTGAAGGCTTTTGTCACACAAAATACCTTTATCGGGATATAGCTCTTTCGTAGAGTACAATTCTACCCTAATCGGGCAAGAATGGCTTCCAATTGTCCGTAAAATCCGGGCTGGTGGTCCGGAAACAATCGTGCTTAAAATCGGAACAGCAAACCCATCTGCACCGCACAACCGCTG
>JAGXLK010000319.1 GCA_018334735.1 Planctomycetota bacterium
AGTGCTCCGGCAATATATCCGAGACTCAAAGAGGGGTATGTATACCAGTTATTCTCGCCCGTGTTGAGAAGAATCATGTTGGGACTTCCTAAGAACTATAATTACAAGAAGACATTCTATTAAACGGAGAGGCACCTGTCACAGTCAAAGGGATACCTGGCCCGGATTTTTGGCTGAGAAGGGTTGTGAACCAGGTCCGATAAAGATTCTACCCTGACTTGACAAAAAGGGCGTCCAATTATCCGTAAAATCCGGGCTAGTGGTCGGGCCTCCCCCTGTTCCGCTTTTATTTTGAATGACATTCACACTTTGGCCGGGGAGATGGACAGCGGGACGGCTCCGATAATCATGAAGTATGGATGATCACTTAAAACAAGACTTCCCAGCCCTTATTGTGTTATCGGAAACTCTTGATCAGAAAAAGCATGCCCTCGTTTTAATTACCCTGGCGTCTGTGAGATGCAGGAAAAAGGTGAGATTCAGACGAATCCAGGACAGCAGGTCGAGGAATTGGGAGGGAGGCACATACCTGTCAGCAGATCATGGAAGCGAGAGCGGAGAGGTCGCGATCTTCGGGGATTACTCTCTTGATGCGGAAATGTCTTTCCTGATTGAGGTCCAATGCCCAGGGTTCATCGTAAGCATTTTTGTTTGCGTCCTGGAGAACGGCCAATACAGGGCTGAGGGGAGCGAATTCGTGAGTATCGACCACTTTACCCCGATGCCTTGTATTCAATTCGACCAGTGTTGTGATAGGGTAGACGGTATAAAATTCGAGGAGAGCCCGAGCCGGTCGATTTTGAAGCCGTCCGTTTTCCCAGTGATGGATAATTTTCAGTGCGTTGTAGTCAGCTTCGCTTTCACGGTAAGGCCGGCGTTGAGTAAGGGCTTCGAACAGGTCAATAGCATGGAGAAAAGCGGCCAGAGGATGTATTTCTGAGTTTTTTAGACCCCGAGGATAACCGCTACCATCGTTTCTTTCGTGGGCTTGACCAACGATTTGTGCGAGCTCTCCGTTTTGGGCAATCTGCGGTATTCTGGCCCCTTTGTTTGGGTGTTCACGCATCTTCTTAAGTTCCGAGCGATTCAATTTCGCAGGTTTGGTTACGATTTCTTCGGGTATTAACGCCATGCCGAAATTATGGACAAGGCCCGCCAGAGCTCCGAGTCTAACCTGGTTTTCGGATAACCCGGCTGCCCGGCAGCAACCGAGCATTCCGATTGCACAACGTATGCTTTGATGGCTCAGAACGGAAAATCTGTTGGATGTTTCAAGACCGTTTTTACGTCTCCGCGCCGCGAAGAGCAGGAAACGAGGATGCTCTACGAGAGCTGCATTAAGCATTTCGACAATTGCGGAACAATATTGTAAATCCCAATCCGACTTTTGCTGGGAGACCTTTTCAAGGATTTCGGCGATCTCTCGGACAAGGTTCTGGTGGGTTTTAACCACAGATTTCGCCGGTTCCGCAACGGCGCGGTATAATTTCAGTCTACCAGATTTGTCCGTTTTGGTTCCCCGTTGTCGGTTTTCCATGGTTTTCCCTTGTTATATTTTTGATACGGATCTTTCTGATGCAGCTGTGTTTGCTGTACGGGGTTCCAACAGCCCGTCAGAAACAATTCAGGCCGGATAGAAATTCGTTTTGCCGTCCTCTTATTTCGATATTCTTCCGCTATGGGAATCACGTACCGAACGAAAATGTTGCAATTCGGCTCCCCGCACACTTATAATTTATAGCACTACGGTTGTATGAATCAAGGGTTTTTTATGGTTGATGGGTTAATTGTAAAGGGATTTGTGGCTATAGATTTTAATATCCTTTGCACTCTTTGATGCTTCTTTCGGCCTTTGGCCTGGCCCACGCAGTTTATTCAAAGAGAAAAGGGAGGTCAAATCAGATGCCTGCGGACATAGATATCGACCTATCCGAGCAATGGCAGGTTATTCTCCGCCGCAAGGGATGGGCCATTGCCACTTTCGTCGGAGTCTTAATCGGTGTCATCGCCGTCACTTTGCGTCAGGAACCTCTCTGGAAGTCCGGAGCGGTTTTGCGGATATCGGCTCGGGAACCGATGGCAACGATGAAAGGGGAGAGCATAGTTTGGTATGGAATGCAGGGTGGGCTGGAAACCGAGATCCAAATGATCGAGCAATCAAATGAGATCCACCGTAAAGCGGTTCAGCTGTTGAAAAATAAGGATGAATTGCGAGAGGAAATCAAAGGTATCAGCACGGGGGATATCCGGGCGGCTGTCTCGGCCGAACAAGTGGCACGTAGCGATCTGGTCAGAATCGTAACAAAAGGGCCAAACAGGGCATACGTTGCCCTTGTAGCCGATGCTATGGCAGAGGCCTACAAGGAAGAATACATCGAAAGCCGCTCGCATGAAGCACGCAAGACGGTGCAACTTCTGCGAAAGAGCCTCAATGGAGTAATAACCAAGCTGGAAAAGACTGAAGAGACGGCTCAACGGCTGGAAAAGGCGGACGTTCGACTTGGCACGGCGGCAACATACAGGACCCGGATTGCCACTTTGGATAAAGAACTTGCTCGGAAACGACAGGAGTATACGGATAAGCATCCGGAAGTTCAAAAATTGTTTGAGGAGCGCAAGGAACTGAAGGCAATTCTTCAGTCTATCCCGGAAAAACAGCTTCAGTATTCGCAGGCGGTGGCTGAAAGAGACAGGCTGAGGGAACTGCGAAATCAACTAACTATGCAATTGCATGCTGCCGAGATCGACCATGCTTCAAAGAGGGAAAGTGCGGCTCAGAAGATTGATATCGTTGCAAAAGCCGGCGGACCGGACGGTTCTGCCAGCAAAATTCGTCCCAGTGTGGGGATGAACATCGGTATAGGGGGATTGCTCGGAATCGTTTCGGCAATCATGATGTGTTTTTTGGTTGAGACTTTCGATACCTCAATCGGGCGCGTCGAGGATATTGAAGAACGCACCGGCTTGCCCGTTTTGGCTCTGATTCCGCACAGCGGACCGAAAAGCCATAATCCATTTTCTTCGAAGAAAAATTCCTCGGACAAAAATGGGGAAATGCTTCGCAAACGTATGGTTTGCAATCTACCTTCGGAGAGTCCTGAGGTAGAATGTTATCGAAGTTTGCGAGAAGCGACCTTTAGCGCCCTTGAGGAGGATGACGGCGGGAATGTTCTTATGATTACTTCCGCAGCGCCACGGGAGGGCAAGACTCTTATCACGGCTAACCTGGCAATGCTGGCGGTTCAAATGGACAAAAAAGTACTGCTTCTCGAGGCCGAAATGCGAAACCCCAGTATTCATCGTCTGCTCGGCGTCTCGCGTTCACCCGGTCTGAGTGATCTTCTGTTGGGGCAGACGCCCCCGGAAAAATGCACACGCGGAATCGTAGATCTTCTGATGGGATTCGAAGAATGGGATGCTTTGCTCTCGCTGCCAAATATCGAGAAGTTACACGTTCTCACAGCCGGGATGGAAATGCCTAATCCTGCCGAATTAATTGGCTCCGCCCGCATGGAAGAACTTATTAAGCACGTTTCGCTGGAATACGATATCGTCTACGTGGATACGCCCCCCGTAATCCCTGTGGTAGATACACTTGCTCTGGGGAAAACTGTGCCGAAAGCCCTCATGGTCTACACGGTCGGTGGTGTGTCGCGCCATTTGCTGCTTCGGGCACTCAAGCTTATGGATGGTAAGGGCATGGATGTTCTTGGTATTGTGCTGAACCAGATCGAGTCCGACGTCCACCTGCCTCCGTATTACAAACGTGCTTACGGCGAGCGCTATGGGTATCCGGGAAACGGCTCGGATTAGGCCTCATATGAAAATCCGGGCCATGATAGTCGGAATTAATGTTGGGAGCCAGGATCAGGATTGATCGCCGAAGAATGGATAAACTTTGTGGTCCCCTTCCTCCCAGCGGCCGCAAGTACACGCCCCGGCAATCTTCTCGTCCTGCTGTTAACTACAAAGTCAATTGGTATGTAACAGTGGACGCATCTGTGCCGAGTATGATCGTTGTAGCCTCCGCGCCAGCACCACATCTGCTTTGTCTGCCGGTACTTGAAGTATAATATAACACTCCTGCGTTTGGCTTCCGCGCAGCTGCAACACTGGCGCGGCTTGAGAAAAGCGGGTTCGGTCTGAGGACCAAATTCTCGGGCAGAACTCGGTCGACCCGTTGGAATATCTATTCCTTTGGAGCGTTTGGATATGCCTTCGCAAGTCCGGGTTGTGATGCACAGGGACACATCGGTACTGCTACGATAACGCGGATGGCTCGAATATAATTAACACTGTGAAAAAGCTGGGAGACCGGCACAAACGCGGGTTTTTCGATAACTTTATCCGAGGGCGTCAATGTTCAAGTCCAGGCTGGCACTTCCGATCACGGCCGCGATTATGGCATGCGTGGCGGGGAGTGCTTTTCTGGTGACCCAGAGCGCCGGAGCGGCTTTTGTTTGGGTGGTGGGTCTGTATCTGGCCGGTATCACGTTTTTCTTCCCGCGCCTCGGGCTGGGGCTGTTGCTGTTGATGATGC
>JAGXLK010000320.1 GCA_018334735.1 Planctomycetota bacterium
GAGAAAGGAGGACCCATCCGCTCCACATCAAATACACGGGGCAAATATTTTTTCTACATCCTTCTTCGTGCTCAGGCAGGGCTGTCAACCGTCGCCTGCATCCGTCTTATTAACCGTCTTGGGCATCATGAGAAACTGGGGCAGTATTCTGTTAAGCCCTTCATCTTTTTCCCAAAACCCAATACGATAAATATCCCTCCTACTCTTTTTTACTCACTTATATCCTTCCGTAATCTTACCAATAAACATTCCCCCACACATACATTTCCTTGTTCTCACGCGGAGTCACCAGAAAACATGTCCATAACCGTATCTTTCTTTAACATCCATGGTGTCCTTCCAGGTGACGCTCCCGTCCATATAAAGAATATTGGTGCCGTCCAGATTAGAATGGTTATTGGGGATCCACGTCCCCGACCCCAGCCACGAACTCACCCAGTAACCAGCATTAGGATCTAATGCGCCATGCCAGTCATACATGCCACGGAAGGCATCGGTCATTGCAACTTGTTCGCTCGCCCCCCCGTACCATGCGTACCTAAAACTGCCGCTATTATCCGGACCATTCCCTGGAATAAATCTATTGAACCATCTAGGGTTCGGCGATGGATTTCGCACGACCTTCCTGCTGGCATGTCTGCTTGTACTCACGTATGAGTTCCATCCACCAACTACATAATAAGTATCCTCATAAAGTGGGTGATCCATTTTTGATCCGGTAGCAAAGAGCAAAAAATATGTTGCGTATATATTGGTTCCGCTGATTTCCCCTGGGACCTTATTTCCTGAATATGCTTCTGGATGCGTCGCCGGGCAGACAAAAAGATTTTCGTAGCCCGGAAAATAGTCTATCCAATTCTGAACATTACCATATGCGTGAGGTTGAGAATCATAATTGCTGAACACTCCCCAATCATTGCTGTCATTGGCGTACATTGTCATGCCTAAAAAGCTCTGTCGCATGTTGTTGATGCACGCTATCTTCTGTGCCTCAGCCCTCGCCTGTTCCAGCGCCGGCATGAGCATCGCCGCCAGAATCGCGATGATCGCGATGACCACCAGAAGTTCGATCAGCGTAAATCCAGCCCTCACGTACCTCCTCGCCTGCTTCATAATCGCCCTCCTCCAACAGTCTTTATTTACCGCAACAGGCCCTACGACACGATACATTGAATATCAGATAGTAATCAATCCATCCACTAATAGTCTACCGCGTGAGAGCAGTTTATCAAAGGATTTTTTCGCGCCTGAGATGACATGCCAGAGGTGGCGGGCAACGCCAGATCAGGAGCCGAGCCAACAAACCGGTACAATTACCCGGCCAAACACGATTGATACGCCCGCCGAATCTTCAGGTCACTTGCTATCGTCCGCCCCGAGCACGGCCCCACGCCGCAACAGGTAGCGTGCAATTGCCCCCCGGTCATAACGCAAGGCCTCATCCAACGGACGCCAACCATTAAGAAAGCAAGCGTTGACATCAGCGCCAGCCGCCACAAGTTCTTTTACCACCTCCATGTGACCCCACTTGATCGCACTATACAAGGGCGGCACTTTACCCTTCGGAATTCCATTGGCACTCACCCCTGCCGCAAGCAGCACCTGGACCACCTCCACATTCCCCCGTCGCGCAGCCACAAAGAGGGACGACGCCCCATGGTAGGTCTTGCTGGGGTCCGCGCCAAATTTAAGAAGAATGCTTACCACCTCGGCATATCCTTCTTCTGCCGCCACGTGCAGCCCGGACTTCCCGTTTGTGTCGGATCTGTCAGGATCAGCACCCGCCTGCAGCAAAACCCGTACGACCCCAGCGCGCCCATGCGCTGTTGCCGCCTGAAGCGCGGTCCGCCCGCTCGTGTCTTTGGCTCCCGAAGAAACACCTTTTTGGAGAAGCAGTCGAACGGTTTCCAGCTCCCCCGACTTAGATGCTGCATGGAGAGGAGTTACTCCGGTCTTGTCCACGTTCCCGGCGGCAAGTGCTGAATCTTTTGCCAGCATCGCGGCCAATTCATTTGTTTTGCCGAGGGCCGCAGCTGACAAAGCATCCCACCCGGATTCGGCGGCTATTGCCTCGGCCGTACGCTTACTGGCCGCCAGTGCTGCTTGTTGTAAGGGAGTAAGCTTCCTAATCGAACAACCTTCGCATCCAGTGCGCACATTGAGGGGAGCCTCATTGAAAATGAGGAGTTTCGCACAAGAGACATTATCGTTCAAAGCTGCGCAGTGTAAAGGCGTCCTGCCCAGAGCGTCGCGGGAATCTATCGGCGCTCCTTCCCGTATGAGCAGCTCGACTGCGTTTCTTTGACCTCTGATTGCAGCAAAATGGAGAGCATTCATATTAAAAAGTGGCCCTGCCTGGCGGGCTGCCTGCAGGTTATTCTTCAAAATCGTATGCATAAGCCGGACCCTGCCCAATGCTGCCGCGACGTATATATCCGGCTCCTCAACGTGTTTTGCTAATTCACTGGCAATTCGGGGATCTCTGTCTAACAGGGACATATGAACAGGTGTGCAACCGGTGCCGGACTCAATAGTTGCATCAGCTCCACAGCCGAGCAAAAACCGGACGAGCGACAAATCGCCACATTTAACTGCTTTGTGCAGCGGAGTCTCCCCTCCTTTCGTTTGCGCATTGACATCTGCCCCCTGGGCGATAAGTTCCCAAACGATCTTGCTGCCATATATCGGAGAAAATGGCATAAGCTTTTCTGGGTTGTCATTTGGCTGAAATTCCTCCCTCATCCTACCGCCCGCAGCCCCCTCACGCAAGAAATTCCGGCGGGGCAGCTTTACGGACATTTTCAATAGTAAACAGCGTAGTGAGGATTCGCCGGATAGCCCCGCATGCGGCGGTTGCTGACGTTACACTGAACCCAGGCAGCGTGGCTATCCAGATACAACACATTCCCGCCCGCGCAGTAGGTCTCGGCAAAATCCCAGTCCCCCGAAAGCGGCGCGAAAGGACCGGCCCCTCCGGTCCGGCTGTGTCCGGCATAGCACCACCGCTCGTAAAAAACGTCCATCACCATGCCATCCTCCGAGGCTTTCACGGGCAGATGATGTCCGTACCAGTTGATATATTTCCGGATTCTTCGATTGACGGCGGGCACGTGCCGGTTGGGGTTGGGATGCATTTGGAAATAGTACCAACCGTTCGTCCGATTGAATCCGGGTTTCTGCCCCCGATAATCGTTGCCCACCCCCGCATAATAGGTGTAGCCTATGCACACGGTACTCGACTCGTTTTCCCAGCGGCTCTCGTAATACTGTCTTTGTCCGTGCCCGGTCCCTGGGGGTGTATTGGGACAACAGATCAGGCTCTTATGGATACCACAGCTTTTAAGCTCCGCTATGCCCTCGGTGCGGATCCCCTGCAGAACCATCCAGTCCGCCCCACCGCCGTGCTTTGACGGGAAATATCCCTCCCAACTGTCGGCGTACAGGTTTAGTGCCAGACCCCACTGCCTCAAATTATTCAAACACGAGATGCGCTTTGCGGATTCTCGCGCCTTCTCAAGCGCCGGCATCAACATGGCCGCCAGGATGGAGATGATGGCAATGACAACCAGAAGTTCGATCAGCGTAAACCCAGCCCTCACGTACCTCCTCGCCTGCTTCATAATAACCCTCCCACGAAAGTTTCTGTTTGCCCGCTGATTCACTTCAATAGACTACAATGTGCACAACGTTACATATCGAATGAAGAAGATAGTTTCTCTTTATAGTTTACCGCTTGACAGGAGTTAATCAAAGGCTTTTTAGGACGCTTGAAATATTTGGGCTAAGGAAATCTTGCCCGTGATTGGGTGATTATCAAGATCTGCCTTCGAGCCTCCATCAGTACCACGGCCACCAGAAATACAGGCAATCATTTCCCAGAAGAATGGCCTCAGAAGGTCGGTCGGGATTATAGGTGCCGGGCGCCTCAAAAACGGGATATTGCCACGGGTTCACCGTCTTCGCGTGACCATCGAAGAACAGAGCGTTGTAAGATGTGTAATTATTATGGCGTTCCCGCCCACCACTGCCATCGGTCCAGGTAAACCACGGGCGCCAATCCGCCTGTGGGCCGATGATCATATTGCACATAACCCACATACCTTTGCTCATTCGTTGGATCTTTCGCACCATCCAGGGCTTGCGGCCGACTCCCAGGCTCCCGTTGTTGTCCATGATCATGCCATTGGCGGCGTACTGGATCCAGTTCGATCCCTTGCCGATTTCCCGGTCTTCATCTTCGGTATCGCCTCCGAGAAAATACTCTCCGGTATAAGGCGATAACGCCCCGGCGTACCTGTGCTGAGCGTCGGCTCCGGCACAACGGTTGAGCGTTTTTGACATATAACCGCCGGCAATGAAATGATCCATCCAGTCATACTGTACCGCAGGCGCCGCCCAGTATTCGCAGGTACCTCCAACCGAAGCCTCGCTGTCCTGACTGTCGTCCGCATTCACAATGGGCGGATGAAAACCGCCCATGTCGTTGATATACATCTGTCCCGATATCCCGATGTTCTTCTTCCTC
>JAGXLK010000321.1 GCA_018334735.1 Planctomycetota bacterium
AGTTCGTCGACCTTGCTAAGTCCTTCGATCTGCCGGTCATGATCCACTCCTGCGGCTCATCCAGCTGGGCGTTCGACGATTTTATTGAGATGGGAATCGATGTCATCGACACCCTTCAGCCGGAGGCAGCAGATATGGAACCCGCCTATCTGAAAGAAACATACGGCGATCATCTTGCGTTCCATGGGATGATCTCAACGGCCGGTCCCGTGACATTTGGCACAACGACGGACGTGCGGGAAAACGTGAGAGAAACGCTTGAAATTATGAAACCCGGCGGAGGTTATTGTCTCGCCCCCACACATCAGCTTCAGGATAATTCCCCGACAGAAAATGTCGTAGAAATGTACGAAGCAGCGCGGGAATACGGGCAATACTGAAAAATACAAATTGCCCGTAGGTGTGCCAGGGGCGCTTGTGTTGTATCAGTCTGCGTCCTTTGATAAAGTATTTGTGTCTGAGCACTTAGAGCGAGGGAGCACGTGGCCACCGCCAGGTCCTTCGGACTCCACCGGTTTTGAGCGGCCACTCTGGCATGCCGCCTGTTGGGCCAGCGCTCCCAAAGCCAAACAGAGCCGGGAACGAAATACAAGGATCCACAATTACCTGATATTATCGGGAGAGAACGTATGAAATTGGAACACATCGCTTTGAACGTCGAAGATCCCGTTGCGATGGCGCAATGGTATGAACGCCACCTCGGCATGACGGTGGCTCTGGGCACGGATGAGGAACCTTTCACGCATTTTCTGCGCGATAGCAATGGTACGATGATGCTGGAAATCTACAATAATCCGCCCGACGAAGTGCCAAATTATAGGGATATGGACCCGCTTCTGCTGCATGTCGCGTTTGTTTCCGATGACCCGGAGACGGACAAAAACAGACTTGTGGAAGCTGGTGCTTGCCTGGTCAAAGACCAGCACCTTGACGACGGATCTCATATCGTAATGCTGCGGGATCCGTGGGGTCTCTGCATCCAGTTCTGTAAACGCGACACGTCCCTGCTCTCAGACAGCAAATAAAGGTTTCGTCCGGCACATTATCAACGACTATATATGACCTATTTGACTCATATTGAAAGCCACCTGCAGCGGCTGATATCAACGGCATCGGATATTGGCACGGATATGTGGCCGAGTGTGCTGGATGTGCGAACGGGGCGGTTTCCTGCACAAGAACACGTGCCGTCCCGGACATATCGATTGATCGGCGCCCCTAATGGTAGCACCCTCTACTGGGACCAATCCCTTGTCGTCTCCGCTACCAGATTGTCTCAGATTACCGGCAAATCCAAATACACCGCCGCGGCCGACCGGTATATTGAGGCATTTCTGGCGGAATGTGTGGCGGAAAACGGGATGTTCCGCTGGGGAAATCATCAGTACTATGATCTGCTTGAGAAGAAAGTCATTGAGTTTTCCGGAGGGCATCACGAAATACGCCCGATCACACCGGCCTGGGATTTCTTCTGGGAACACGATAGAGAGAAAACGGCTTCATATATCCGGGCCATGGCGCGCCGACACGTCTACGATCGCAAGACCGGTGGTTTCAACCGGCACGATGACGGCAACAAAAGCCACGCTTTCCTGGAATCGGGTGGTATTCTGGTGGAATCTCTTGCCTGGCTTTTCAGTCGGACGCAAGATGAAGAGCTCCGCGATCTGGCGCTACGGATCGCGCGTTACAGTTACAAGCATCGCGATCCGTCAACGGGCCTGGTTGTCAATGAACCGGATACTCAAAGATGGGATTCTGAGGTGTCGACCACCGAGGTCGGACTCTGGGCGCGGTGTCTTTTGCAAGCAGCTGAATATGCCGAAGACGCCGAGTTCGCCGAAATGGCCACCAATGCCACAAAGAGCTATCTTGAAAACGGGTACGACAGAGGTGAAAACAGATATTTTGGCCAGCTAAAGATCGATACGGGTGAACCCGTTCTCCCCGATGGAACGGGATACTGGCCGCGGAAATACTCTGATCCCTGGAACACCGACCAGTGGCCGACGCATGATTACCCGATGCCACTGGCTGAAACATGTCTTATTTTGCACGAGCAGACCGAGGACGCGATATTCCAGGAAGCCGCGCATCGCTGGGCCCGCATAGTCATCGAGACCTCCCCCGAAAAGACCGGGAAATGGGCCTATGCAGAGAATTACGGGCGTTCCATTCGCTTTTTGACACGTGCAGCATTGCAACTCGGCGAAGACAGTTACATGTGTTCGGCCTCAACACTGGCCGACCAGGCTGTCCAAAACCTCTACGAAAATGGCATGTTCAAAGGTGAACCGAACGGGCATTTCTATGAATCGGTGGACGGCGTGGGTTTTCTTGTTCTGGGGCTCATTCTACTTGAGACGGGAGGGCAACCCGATGAAATTTGAGCCCGTATCTTACGACCATGCCGCCGGCTTGATCGGGGAACGGCCCTGGGATGTTTCCAGAGACGCAGAGCGTATGGCGGCAGCTCACCTGACAGTTTTGGAGAACTATGACTACGCCATCGCTGTGGTCGGCTTGGACATTTACAGTGTCGAAGCAGAGATATATGGCTGCGAGATCAGCGATCCCGGGGGCAACGAAGTCCCGTCCGCCGGTGCCCCGCCCCTGAACGACGTTAGAGATATTCTACCCCTGGACCTTGATCCGGCCCCATGAAACAGGTAATTTATTTTGCAGCCTTATCGGGAATGAGGACCGATTTTTTAAACCACAAAATATAATTGGTATAGCAGGGGAAATGAGGGCATGAAAAATTACAGCCAAACAATCCAGCCCATACCGCAAACCTGTTGGGTGAGGGGCTTCAATAATCCTGAAAGGGAGGTCAAATGAGCATTACCAGGTTCGAGGATAGTCTTCTCGGGAAGTTGTTGTACAAACACAAGCTAGGGTGTATGCTGCCATTTTTCCTCTTCCTTTTTGCCATTCTGGCATATTTCGTGTGGAGAAACTGGGACTCTATTCTCGAATATTTCGGATAGCGCAAGTCCTTGCAATCAGGCTGAAGCAATCCACCAAGCCCACTCTTCAAAACCGTTTTACAGGAGACCAAAGTGCCCAAAGCAGGTAGAGCCGCAGACGATGTCCCCCTGATCCCGCGCGAGGTCCTTTTTGGCAACCCCGATCGCACCCAACCCAAGATCAGTCCCGACGGGAAGTGGCTGGCATGGCTTGCGCCCGATGAAGGCGTTCTGAACGTCTGGCTCGCATCGGCCGATGATCCCGACGCGGCCGAGCCAATCACAGAGGACCGCGGCCGCGGGATCCGTATGTTCACCTGGCCCCATACCGGCGACCATATACTCTACATCCAGGACCAGGATGGCGATGAGAACTGGCGGATTTATGCCACGGATATCGAAAGCAAAGAGACTCGGGATTTGACTCCGTTTGAAAATGTACAGGCCCGTTTCCAGAAAATCAGCCCCCGCTATCCGGACCACGTTCTGATCGGGCTCAATAATCGCGATCCGCGTTACCATGACATCCACAAATTGACCGTCCGGTCCGGCGAATTAGAACTTGTTCAAGAAAACCCGGAGTTTGCGGGATTTATCGTTGACGACGATTTTGCGGTGCGTTTTGCGGTTCGCCAGACCGACGACGGTGGGAAACAGATTTTGAAACCCGATCAGGATGGCGGCTGGGAGCTTTTCCTTGATATCTCCATGGAAGATGCGCTTAATACCGGCATCCGCGGTTTCAACAAAGCGGGCGACGTCATCTACATGAGCGACAGTCGAGATCGTAACACCTCTGCCCTGATTGAAATGGATCTTTCTGACCGTTCGACACGCCTTATCGCCGAAGATGAACGGGTTGACGCCGGATCTCTGATGACCCACCCCACCGAGAAATATCCTCAGGCCGCTTCTTTCACCTACCTGCGCCGTCAATGGGAAGTGCTGAACGAGGAGGTGCAAAATGATTTCGATTACCTCCAGGAACTTGAAGATGGTGATTTCGCTGTGGGGAGCCGCACGCTCGATGACCGGCGCTGGATCGTACGCTATTGGCGCGATCTCGGACCGACCCGGTATTATCTCTTCGACCGGGAAGCCGAAGAAGCCCGCTTCCTGTTCGCGAGCAGGGACGATCTCCAGGATGCCCCGCTTGTTCCCATGCATCCTGTAGTGATCGAATCCCGCGACGGACTCGACCTCGTCAGTTACTACAGTCTTCCGGCCGGAACCGATTCGGACGAGGACGGGATTCCCGGAGAACCTCTTCCCACGGTTCTCAACGTTCACGGCGGTCCCTGGGGACGAAATGGCTGGGGCTTAAACAGCACACACCAATGGCTCGCGAACCGGGGATACGCCGTCCTCAGCGTCAACTTCCGGGGTTCCACAGGTTTTGGCAAAGATTTCGTAAACGCTGGCAACAAAGAATGGGCTGGCAAGATGCACGACGACCTCATAGACGCCGTCCGATGGGCCTGGGAGGAAGGGATCGCCGATCCCGAACTCACGGCCATCATGGGGGCAAGCTATGGTGGTTACGCCATCTCCC
>JAGXLK010000322.1 GCA_018334735.1 Planctomycetota bacterium
GAGAGCCGACGAACAGAGCAGCAGCAATTATTATGGCCCCGATTATAAAGTGTGAAGAAACGGTTGTTTCTGTTTCTTCCTCCAGCTCGATGGCCGTTTCTTCCGGATCCTCTGGCTTGCCTCCGGGTTTCGGTAGAGTGGGAGTGTAGGAGTAAGAAGGCTCTGAGGTCTCCGATTTTTTATCGCTTTCACTCGTTTCCGGCTCTTCGTGTGCCGCGGCCAGGATGGAATCGAGCAGATCGGCCATGGTATCTTCTTCGTCTTGGAGGGGTTTTTCGGATTTTTTTTCTGTTTTATGGTCGATCTCAGGAGGCTGGATTTCCTGCTTTTCTTCTTTTTCGGGTTTCGTGTAATTGCCGCCGAGGGTGACGACTTTATGCTCTTTGGGCTGAACTTCCTGGACTTCTTCTTCGTTCTTTTCTTCTTTCTCTTTCATTTCACTGTCCGCTGGAGGAGGAGGGGGCGGGAGATTCACAACTTTTGAGCTTGTTTCTTCACTTTGTTTTTCTGTTTCCTTTTCTTCCTTTTCAGCCTCTATTTCTTCTTTAGTTTCGGTAGGGGAGTTTTGTTCTTCAGAGGAATCATGGTTTCCTTTCTTTTTTTCTTGTGTCACAGGTGTTTGAACTTTCGCCTCGCGCATTTCCTCATCTTCTTCGGGAAGTTCCGGCTCATTTGGTGGTATCTCGCCCACGATTTGTCCGGTCTCTTCTTGTTGCCTGCGAAACGCCCAAAGTTGTCGTGGTGTAAGGCGTTCTTTCCTTTCCTGATAGTCGGAGTTTGCCTGGCGTCCGACTGTCTCTTCTTCACGTGCTTCCGAATCTCCCATACTGCCTCCAGCATACTAGTTTATTGTGTTATCCTTTAGAGTCATTCACAGGTTATTCACCCGGCCCTGGCCAGCTCGGTAGTTTTTTCGGTTTCG
Source organism: Planctomycetota bacterium (assembly GCA_018334735.1). The sequence goes on from JAGXLK010000322.1 coordinate 923, forward strand.
GGCAAGGGCGGAGTGCTGTCATCTTCGATTGGTATATCTACCCACTCTCCTGCCATTGCCACGGCTTCACGCGCGAGGGACCGATAGTCTTCCGTACCGTAGCACTCCGAATCATACAGCGTTATGGGGAGTCCAAAACTTGGCGCTTCGGCAAGGCGCACGTTTTTTCGCACGACGGTGTCGAAGACTTTTTTCCCGAAGTGCTTCCGGATGTCCTGCAGCACTTCAATGGCCAGGGAAGTTCGGACGTCGAACATCGAGGCGATTATGCCCGAAACCCGGACGCTGGATTTAAGGGAGGACTGGACAAGTTTTACCGTCCGCATCAGTCTTCCCAGTCCCTGAAGCGCGAAAAATTCCGTCTGCAAGGGAATAAATATTTCGTCTACCGCACACATGCTATTGAGCGTAAGAAGCCCGAGGGACGGGGGACAATCGATTACAAGATAATCGAAGTGATCTTCAAGTCTTTTTAGGACACGAGCTAAGCATCTTTCGCGGCCGAGAGTTTCGGTTGAAAGCTCAACTTCTAACCCCGCCAGGTCGATATTTGAGGGGATGACTTTCAGGTTATCCAATGGAGTATCACGCATGGTTTCTTCGAGGGAATCTTCACGGCGTATGAGGGTATAGACGGAGGCTTCATCGCGATCGATGTCCGCGCCGAGATGGATAGAAAGGTTCGCCTGTGGGTCCATGTCGACGAGCACAACATTTTTGCCCAGTTCCGCAATACACGCCCCCAGGTTGGCGGCGGTTGTTGTCTTTCCGACCCCTCCTTTTTGATTGGAAATCGCGATACTTCTCATATTTCCTCTAACTTTTAGCCTAATGTGAAAGTCATCGCTCTTGGGTGCCAGATGTGGCGCCTGTTATATAAAACCGGGAGATATATGGCAGTTTCAAGCATGTAGTGTTGAAAACACCCGTCCTTTTCCGCTATCGTATAAGTCGCCGAAGAAAGTGTCTTCGGGGGCATTTGTGCGGGCCCCAATCAGGTGGACTTAAGTCGCTGTTTAATAACACTTTATGTTAAGGGCGTGCATAATGAGAAGTTTTGTTGGCGGGACCGGCTGGACCCGTCGGAAAAAGATTTTCTTTTGATTGTCCAGAGAATAATATGGCAAAAAAATCCGGCACATCTGAGCGAAAGCGCCTTTCAGCGGACGATCTCGCCAAACAGCAGCGTGAGATCAGTGTCAGCGAATTTTTCAGCAAGAACAGACACCTGCTCGGATTTGATAACCCCAAGCGGGCCCTGCTGACAACGGTCAAGGAAGCCGTGGACAACGCGCTTGATGCGTGTGAGGATGCGGGGGTTCTGCCTGATATCGTGGTTAAGATTGAATCCGTCGGCAAGCGCGATGATCGCTACAAGGTAATTGTGGAAGATAACGGTCCGGGTATCGCCAAGGAGCAGGTGGCTAAAATATTTGGGAAACTCCTGTACGGAAGCAAATTTCACCGTTTGAAAATGAGCCGCGGACAGCAGGGAATCGGAATCAGTGCGGCCGGTATGTACGGCCAGATGACAACGGGTAAACCGGTGGAAATTCTTTCGAAAACCAAGGCCGAAGGACCGGCAAACTTTTTCCGGGTTGTGCTTGATACAAAAAAGAATGAACCGAAAATCGCAAAAGAAGATACCGTCCAGTGGAACGGCCATGCCGGCACCTCTGTGCAGATCGAACTCGAGGGGACATATCAGCGAGGAAAGTGGAGTCCCGAAGAGTATATCCGCCATACAGTGATCGCCAATCCACACGTTTCTTTAACGTTCATCGAACCCGACGGAAAAGAACATCATTTCGAGAGAGCTGTCGAAGTCCTGCCTGACGAGCCGGAAGCAATTAAGCCCCATCCGCACGGTATCGAGCTCGGTACGCTCATTCAGATGCTCCAGCAAACGAAATGTCGGAAACTGCAGACGTGCCTGCGGGAAGATTTCTGCCGGGTGAGCAAACGTAGAGCTCTGGAGATCTGTGAAAAAGCCGATGTTTATGAAAATGCTCGTCCGAAACGCATCGCGAGGCAGGAAGCCGAAAGCCTGCTGGCTGCGATTCGCGATACGGACCTTATGAACCCCCCTATGAACTGTATCGCACCTATCGGCGAAGAACAGATCCTTGCCGGTATGCAGAATCAGGTGGAAGCAGATTTCTACGAGACTGTTACCCGTAAGCCTTCCGTTTACAGGGGCATACCGTTTTTGATTGAAGCGGGAATCGCTTACGGCGGAGACCTCCGGAAGGACAAATCGGCAAAAATTATGCGGTTTGCCAACCGGGTCCCTCTCCTGTATCGGGCTGGCTCGGGCGCAATCCGAGAGGCTGTTTGCGGGTTGAACTGGCGACAATACAAAATCGACCAGCCTTCTGGGTCAGGTCCCGTCGGACCTATGCTCGTCATGGTCCATATGGCCAGCCCCTGGGTGCCGTTCACCAGTGAGAGCAAAGAAGCCGTCGCAACTTACCCCGAAATCGTCAAAGAAATAACTCTTGCCCTTCAAGAAGCCGCGCGTAAACTGCGTCGATTCGTCAATAAACGCCATAAAAAGCGCGAGGAAAAGCGAAAACGGAAATATATCGAGAATTACATTCCCCATATTGGTGAGGCCCTGCAGGAAATACTGGAGTTCAGCGAGAAGGAAAAAGATAACCTGATTGACAGCCTCACAGGTATTCTTAAACGAAGCCGCAAAGATTGAGTGTTTCGCCTGTCAGATGCACCGGTAGCCATTCATGAGAATGGGGATTCTGTCCCACTATCTCGATCACACTGGGCAGCAATTGTGATAGATCACAGGATTCATTCAACCTCATAAACGACTTCCGGGATGCGACTCGTTCCCATTGCCTGAAAAAGCAGTCGGGCCATCGAATGAGGTTTTATGCCCACGTCGGCCAGGGGGATTTTCAACTCAATGCTTCGGCCCTGATACGCCACCCAACCCGTATCATCCGCGCTGTTCCGCTGTGAACCGGCGAGTTTTCGAAACTTCAGCCCCGTCTCCCCCACAGACTCGGGTTTTTCAAGGTAACAGATAAGGTTTGTTCTTCCCGATGCTGCTCTACGCCGAGCCATCAAAACCAGCTGTTTTTCAATCCCCATGTAGCCCCGCTGAGCTTTCCCCGAGAGCCCGGTGGACAGGTCATTATCGGCGTCGAACTGAATCTGACCGAGTATTGCTGTACCTTTATTATTTTTGATTACATCCCCGATGTTGTACGAGGCGACGATGTAGATGTGTAGATTTTCGCCATCGTGCGCCACCTGAACCGACTGCCACTCGCGTTGCTTCGATCTCTCCCCGCCTCCGTCTGAAAGAATTTGTCTTTGCACCCCTTTCAGTTCGGTCGGTTGACCGTCGATTTTTGAGGACCCCGGAGCTATCTTCTCGATGACATCAGGAGCGGCAAGATTTTGTTTTTGCTGTTCGTATTGTTCGCTCTGTTCCTGGCCGAGCTGAATAGCCCATACTATCACGCCGATCAATATTATAGCCACAACGATTTTTGCGATTGTTGCTGGCTTCATGCTTTACCCCTCTCAGGCAAAAGTAAGCTTCTCCCGGGCCACTTTGTG
>JAGXLK010000323.1 GCA_018334735.1 Planctomycetota bacterium
GGAATTCACAGCCGCACTGACTGTCGATTTGTGCACGCCCACCAGACCGGCAATCTCGCCGACGCGCGCGCCGCTTTTGTCAACCAGCAAACGCGCTATCGCCTCAAGATAATCCTCATAAGCCGGGCTGAGAGAGTATGTTTCAGTCATGTCCAACCTGGAAAACACGAAATGTTTGATCTATCAAACATCTTAATCCCTCCTTCTATCCTTTGCAAACCATATTAAAAAAGCCTGAAAGTCCTCCCGAAAAACATATAAAACATTCTTCCCTTGCATAGCGCATAAATTTCTTTCATACTCCGATCGTTGCTTGAAACCTTCTCTCCCTCGGAGCAAAGGATCGACCCATGTTTCAGTCTGTGTTCACAGATGAACTTGCTGTCCCGTTTGAAGAAGCACTTGATACCCTCGTCGCCTGGGGCGTGCAATACGCCGACCTGCGAGGCGGAATCTACGGAAAAGCTATCCACGATTTGACTGAGGACGAACTCGCTCGCGTCCAGAAAGCTCTCAACGACAGGGACCTGAAAGTCGGAACTCTCGAGTCGTCCCTGGCAAAGGTCCACCTGCCTGACGAAAAGCGTCGAGAAAAGGAAGCCGAAAAACTCGAAGGGCTCATCCGCGCGGCCGATGCGCTCGAATGCCGCCTCGTCCGGTCTTTCTTCTTCTGGCAACCTCCCGAAGAAAAACGGGGACAGCTGGCGGTCAGGCCCGATGAAAAACAGCAGGTCCTTGATGCTTTTCGCCCGCTCGCAGAACGAGCAAAAGAAGCCAATCTCGTGCTGGCGTTCGAGAACTGCGGCGTGAGCACGGAGGAAGTCAATGCCGTCCTGGATGCCCTCGCCGAACCGCGCTGGGGGCTGGCCTGGGACGTCTCAAACGAGTGGTTGGGAGACAATGGACCTCCGGAAAACGTGGACCAATACATCGACAGCTGCGCCAAACGCACCCGCCTCGTCCACGTCAAAGCTCAGGGTTCTGTCGAAGAACTCGGTGAGACGGCCCCATACGATCGAATCCTGCAGTCGCTCGATAACCACGGATTCAACGGTCCGGTCTCCATCGAGACCCATAACCCTGACCGTTCAGTCAGCAACGCGGAGATGACACATAACGCTCTCGAAGCGATCCGATCGGCCTGGCCCAGCGCCGCCCCCGGAATGCTGAAACAAACCGAAACCGAGAAAAAAGAAATTGTCCGCGAATACGATCCCGTCCGTTTTGTCGTCGTGGGACTCGGAATGGGCAAAAGCCGCGCTAAACTCGTCCAGGAAAACTCCGGAACCGAGCTCATCGGCGTTTGTGACATCGATGAAGAACGTGCCCAAAAAGTCGGCGAAGAACTTGACGTCCCGTATACGTTCGACGTCAAAGAATGGCTCGACAACGACGACGTCGATGTTATCTACGTCATGACCTGGAGTGGCGCTCACGCCGATGTCGCCGTCCAGGCTCTCGAAGCCAATAAACATGTCCTCACAACAAAACCGATGGACGTGAGTCTCGAAGCCTGTGATCGCATGATTCGAGCCGCCGAAGAGCGTGACCTTTTGCTCGCAGTCGATTTCGGCCGACGCTTCACCTCGGATCTGCTGAGCACCCGCAAATTCGTGCAGGATGGGAATCTGGGACGACTCCTCGGCGCTCAAGTATCTCTCAGGGTCCTACGCCCCGATTCTTACTTCGAGGGGAAGGGCAGCTGGCACGGAACTCTGGAACTTGATGGCGGCGGCGTGCTGAGCAATCAGTGCATCCACCACATTGATGAAGCCGTCTTCGTCCTCGGCGTTCCCGAAGCCGCACGCGCCGATATCTGGACGCAAGATCACGACATCGAGGGAGAAGATCTGGCGTGTGCCACATGGCGATACGAAGACGGAAGCATCGTCAACCTCTACGCCACCACCTGTTTCCCGCACAAAACATGGTACTTTGAATTCGAAGCTTATGGGACCGAAGGGGCGCTTACCCGAGCCAGTGGCGGTCCCCTGGAAGAAAACAGGGAACGCTATTTCATCGACGACGTCTGGATGGACGAACCGCCGGAACGCATCGAATCCAAATGGCTCAACGCCGCCGACAACTTCGCCGACGCCCTCCGAACCGGCGCCCCGCTCGTCTGCGATGGGCGCGACGGACGAAGAACCCAGGCCGTCCTCGATTCCATGTACCGCTCCGGACGCGGCGACGGCGATTGGGTAGAGGTCCGCGCGGAGCTTGATTAGGTTCCGGGAATGGAATCATGAGTACAAAACCCCGGAGACGGCTCGACCCTGAGAGGACTTTCACGCTGTCGGTGTCACCGGCCCAGATCCCCATCCCTGCGGCGCAGGCAAGAGTACGTATTTAGCCCGGAAATACCGCTTCATGAGTCATTGCGAATCCATCGTAAGATGGGCGAAGCAATCTCGTCGTTTTTTCAGCCCAGCAGCGAGATTGCCGCGGCGTCCCGCTACGCGGAACGCTTCGCAATGACATGTAGACCTGAATGGGTAAGTGTAACGCATGCTAAACGCATACCGGCAAGATGCGTGCGCTACTTTAACGCCGCAGGACCGGCGCAAGGCCAGAACTACGGCTGCACGCAAAGCCACCGCGGGCTGATCACAAACTTTGGCCCCCACAACCAATCCGGGGCTCACGCACCGGTCCACAGGCTGGAGCCTCCTCCGCGCAAGGGCAAGAACCACTGGTTCGCTGGCGGGGAATCTTCTTCCCCTGCCGGCCAAGCCGGCAGGGGCCGACACCGGGTCGCGCTGCGACGGCCAGCCGTGTTAGTCTCTGCCTCCTGTCACGCAAGGTGACAGGGGGGCGCTACCAATTGAAAGCGTCGCTCGCCTCCGGCTCTTGCGTCCCGGTATGCCTGAGCAATTACCGGAGGCGAGGCCTTGGCGCGTTCAGTATGACAGGCATGCTGCCTGTCAGCGGCCTGGCTGGGAGGAGAAAAGTTTTTTGTTGGCGAGCCTTCCTCCCCCGCACTTCTGCGAGATTTGTCCGCCTCAAGTCCAGTTTCGCCCGCCGCTGGCGGGCTCAGCTGAACTCGAGTCTCCTGGGGTCTTACGAGCAGACTGGACTTCAGCCCCGCTTTGCGGAGTCTGGAGTTCAGAACGCGGGACATTAAGGTGCTGCGTTCGCAGTAACATTCCGCACTCTGTCAGAATGCGATCTAAAACAGTTTCTTCCCCCTATCACTTCGCCCCACTTTCTTGTGCCTTCCCCGTCGGATGCATTCCGTCTGCGTCCAGCAACTCAAGAACAGGCTTTCCATCCTCCAATTCCCCGCGATAAACAGAACCGGCGGGGCGGACCTTGAGCCGGATCTCCCCGAGTTCCGGGATCTCTACCGATACCTCCCGCGCTTCTCCGGCGTTCGCCCATGCTGTGAAGAGCCATTTCTTTCGTTTCTTGTGCCGGCGCACGAGCACCCGCGCTTCTGAATCTCCTGTGGGGAATTCGTATGCGGGGACATTCTTATTCCACCTATGTTTGTTCGGTCCGGGTAGCAATTCCCCGTCCCGAAGCATATCCTCATGATGCGAGAAAAATGCGTGGACCCGGCTGAGAATCATCATCTGCCGGAGCCAGTGAGGTATCTCCTCGCCAACCTTCCCGTTGAATCCACCGGGACGGGGATACGAAAAATATCCGGCCACCCCCCCTATCATGCCGGCCGTGTAGTAACATTTCAGGTATCCCATGTAACGTTCGAGATCTCCAAACGCTTTGTCGCCGAGCTTCTTGCGTTTCCACCCTGCACATAACCAGTTGTATGAAAGCGGTTCACCGAGCTGAAGATTTCGCGCCGTCGAATTAAGAGCCATCGTCAGCATGTCGTTCTTGCCCGTCCAGCCGCTGTTGAAATGTTTGTAGTAGATCGAGCTGTTGGGAACATCGGAAACCTTGCGCATGTATTTATAATCGAAGGCCCACGTCCACCAATGGCCGTATCGATCCCGATGCGGACTGCCTGCGGTGAAATAGAAGAGATAAAGTTCGCGGTCGGGCACAACTTTCCGGATGGCGTTGCTGATGATCACTTCCTGATGCCCTTTGCGACGCGAAACGTATTCGAACCAGCCCATATCTCCCTTTGCTTTCATAACTCTGGGGCACTTTTTCCATTCTTTCCCCCGCCAGCCGTAGACGTTCAATCCGTATTCGCCCCCGTTGAGCACCATGGCGACGGGCGCTTTTTCGCGGATAGCCTCGATCGGTTTTGCGGCCCGTTCGCCGGCCATCTGGAAAACCTTGTCCGGCGCCTCAGGACTCCAGATGCGTTTCCCGTCGACAAGTTCGCCGTCCTCATTATGACACCACGTCGATTCAGGCAGGGATTTTCGAAATTCAGCGTTGTTGCACGCCCGATAGGCCAGCACGCAGAGGGGATATTTGTCCGGATTGTCCGCCGTCAATTTGCACAGTCTGGAGGCCGTACTTTTCGGATCCTTCAGTTTTTCCGCCGTTCCGGGTCCGGCGGTTCCGAATTCAAGAGCGTAGCCCC
>JAGXLK010000324.1 GCA_018334735.1 Planctomycetota bacterium
GGGAGGAACGCTTTCATCGCCGCCACTTTTTTGCCCCTTGCGGATGTTTGCCTGGAGGATCCGGCATGTTTCGTGGAGATCCTTCTGGTCGTTGAGAATACGTTTGAATTGTTGGTGAAGGTCCTGTTCTCGACGCAGGATTTCGGCCCTGAGGGCTTCGGGAGTCACCACTCGGAGGCTGAGGACGCTCGAATCGCCAATTTTGGGCCCAGAGATGGTATCGTTGTCAGTAGCTTGCACGCGCAGCAAAAGGTGATTTTCCGGTTCGAGATTCATCTGTGAGATGTCGACCCGACATTCGTGCCGGATTTCAGGTTTGTCCTGGGCAATTTTTTCTGCAAGTCCGCCGAGCTTCAATCGCTTTTCCTTATGTTGTTTATTGCCGGTGTCGGCCTGGCATAGAAGCCACGCGTTTGTTATGGCGTAATCATCCTTGAAACGGGCATTGAGAGGGAGAGTTGCACGGGGCAGAATCATGTTTCCGATACCTTCCAGTTTGGCACGGACATCTGGCTTGCGGTCAGGCCGGATACGGAGGACGAACTGCATCGGTCGATCGATACCCATATCGAAGATATCCGTCAGGTCGATGCTGTAACGGCCCCCCTTCAAGTTTTTCCCCGGGATTGTGATAGTGAAATGCTTCTTGCCTTCGAGCGTTAGATCAGCAATCGTTTTTTCACCCCGCATCAACTTACCCTGTTGGAGCTGTTTTTGTGAAAACGCCTCCATTTTAAGCGCACTTCCCGTAAGGATTCGATATGCGCTTTGTCCTGGGGGAAGGGCGATTTCTTCTTGCCCGACATATTCAGGTGGCAGGACGGTGAGTTGCAGCCATTCAAGTCGCGGACGTTCCAACAGCCGGACTTTGTACCATTGAGTTTTGTGATCGTTGCCACGGACACGCAACTCAAATGGTTCCTGAACAGATTCGAAAGTGAGACGGAATGAATTGTTGTTGACCCGTGACATGGGGCTGGTGCGCACATGCCTGCCTGCTGCGGGACGCGTATGGGCTTCAACTTCTGCGGGAATGACTCCGTCGGGATCCGCTTTAACCCTGAGGTTAAGATCGGCGCCTTCAGGTACGGTAAGTTTGCCGTTTTTGCTATCCATCACAAATAGGGTTGTTTCACGGGGCCACTGCACTGGTTGAAGGAAAATGTTCCGTTGGAACCAGAGGGATATATTTGATGGCGAGAGGAGGAATACGAGTATAAAGGTAGCCATAATTCCAATGCCCAGGAAAAGATGTCGATTGCGACGTTCTCTGTCGAGAATGTCCTCGAAGTTTACCTGCTCTGCTGCCGCAGTCCCCGCGCGAATAGCATTGTTAACCATGGCAGGTGAGAAGTATGACCGGGTGTCATCAATTCGCGCGAGCTGAATTGCTGTAATAAGGCCGTCCTGAAGTTCCTTGTGACGTTGTTCAATTTCCAGGCAGAGCCCATCGTCGGAAACTGTGTTCATCAGGGGATGTAGAATACGACGCAGTGCAACAACGGTAAGCGCAGTAATGCCCAGGATGAGCATGAGGGCGCGTTGTGCAAGGTCCATATGGCCGAAAAAATCGATGACAAAGCTCAAGAATAGGAACGTGAAGGCCGCTAATAGCAGGTAAGAAACACCTTCAAGAAGCAGGCATAATCGGATATTGCGGCGTAGAGACGCGAGCTTTTTCTGGATGTTCTGGACAGCCGATTCACTGGACATAGTTCTGCACAATCTGCTTTCTGTTCGCGTACTTAGAGCAATCTAAACTTTTTGCGAAGAGACCATTCAAGCGTAAGTAGAATGACGAAAAGAATTAAGACCCGGCTTGTATCCCATAGCGGAATCGGTCGGCCGTGAACGGTAGTAATTCTCTGACGATTCGGAATTGCGTCCGCTATATTCACCGTGGCATTTAGAGCAAAGTACTTTCCCCCGGATCGATGGGCGATTTCTTTGAGAAGCGCTTTATTCATGCGCGGATCGGCCGACTCGACGTTCGGCATTTCTACAGTGAATTGCCGCGTAATTGAAATCGGGCTGCCATCGGGTTTTTGAAGCGCGATTTCGAGTTTGTTCATCCCCATATGGCGTGCAATGGCAGAGGCCTGGTAATGCCCCTTTTTGCCCGAAAGTGAGCGCAGTTCGAGTTTTTGAGCTGGTTGGCCCGGGGCTTTCAGACGTGCTTCCACAATTTGTCGTGTCAACGGGTCGTAAGAAGAGTCAAAGAGTTTAGCCGTAATTGAGATGCGATCTCCCACAGCGTACACATCGCGATTTGTGAGCAAGCGCCCGCGGGTTCGACCTCGGACGAGTCGACCTTGGACAAGGTAACGCACGGTTTGTATCCAGAATTTTTGAAAATACACAAGACCTGTTTTCCGCCAGCGCCAGGTGCTTTGAAATCCCAGGTACACGGAGTGGCCGGGACCGTACTGGCCCGTGACAAGTAAAGGCACAGGACCTTCGTCGGTGCGCAATCGGGGGTTAGTATGTTCAACAAGAACCTGGGAACCTGGCTTTGCACTTTTAGCAGGGAAAGTCCAATAAACACCCGGGAGGCGTTCCCAAACTCGTTTGACGATTGCGGGGTCGTCTTTAATCTGGAGAATGGGATGGTCGGTGCCCTCAGGCCGGATTTTGAGCGGCCATTCTCGTTGCCGGGTTGTACCCATTGCCTCAAGGATGCCGGCTTCCAGTCCCTGCAACCGAACCGGCAAAATATCTCGAATGTCACGGGTTCGACTGTGGGTGAGAAACTGGAGAGAGTTCTGAGGCCCCGACATCCAGAGGAAACCGCCGGCGTGATTTTCCATGAAGTTTTTTATTTCTTCGATCCATTTTTCATTGAATTCTGCTGGATCCGGGTCGAACATCAAGAGGGCATCGTATTTCAAGAGTTCTTCCCGGTTTCGTGGTAGACGCTGAATGGGAGTATTGCCACCTTGTTGCATATCGGCTGACATGGTCTGGAGCCAGCAGCTGAGATCTATTGTCTTATCACGAGTCAGCAGATTTTTGACCAGCCGGTATTCCCAGGAGGGGCTTCCCGAGACGAACAGAATGCGCACCTTTTCCTCAAGCACATTGACGGCGGCCGACGCGAAGTTGTCCGATTCGAGCAGTTCTTCGGGCTGCCTGGAAACGCTGACCGAATAGATAAAGGTGCCTGGTTTGGTCGGCGTGTGTTTGAGCGAGATTGTCTGCATCCCGGATTTGAGGGGGATGTTTTTGGTATCCACAAGTGTCCCCCGATCGTCTGGTTCGTTTGGTTCTTGATCGGCATTTTTGACCCGCAGTTCCAGCACGGCAGACCCGGTTTCAATCCCCTGGGTTTGCACAGTTGTCTGGAGTAGCATTGGGTCGCGGGCGAAGATATTTTCAGGTGCCCAGAGGTCTGCTATCCGAAGGTTGATGGGTTCGCTTGGGTCGCCGATTCCGACTGTGAAAATGGGGCACTTCTGTTCAGCGGCCCTGGATGCAGCAGCACCGGGGTCTCCTCCCGCGGTATGTTGTCCATCTGAAAGCAGCACGATGCCGGCAAGAGGGCTGCCGGCCGCCAGTCGGCGCGCCTCACGGATTGCGCGGGCGATGTTCGTGGTTTTTCCTTCTGGGGAAAGTGGCGGAATGGGGGCGCCGACGGCAACATCCAATTTGTCAGCACCGAGTTCTTCAATGACATCTTCTGGTCTTTCGGCTCCAAAGGTTTCCCTCAAGCGGAGTTTGTCTGAGAAAGTCATAACCCGGACGTTGCCGTGGGTGGCGAGTTTGCGTATAAAACGATGGTTTTCGTGCCGTAGAAGTCTGTCGACAATTTCACTTCTGGATGGCGGCGTACTTTCCAGCTCTTTTTCGTCGGCCTCAATGGCTTCTGCGACCATTGCCAGCCTTTTTTCATCCGTATAATGATCTTCTATAGCCATGGACAAAGAATCGTCGAGCATAACCATGATGTAAGGTTCAACTGTTTTCTCAGTGGAATAGGACAAAACGGGGCCGAGAAAGATAAATGCTGCCAGCAAAAGCACGCAAATGCGCAGTGTTGCGAGAACTGTTTTCCACTTTTCAGGACAGGTATTATTTTCGTTTCGGTATAGACGCCAAACGCCGTACAGCAGAGCAAGCAAAACAGCTACCAGCACAAAAACCATCCATGATTTAGGGGCATGTTTCAGCACGAACCTGACATTCGCTCCATCGGGGATCCGTGTGTCACTTTTGCCTATTATTTTGAGCCAGAGATCAAGCATTTCTGATGAATTTATGGCGTCGGAATGTAAAAGTTACGTTGTAAACTGGCGGCGGTGTCCAAACGCCCACCCGAGAATCTGTTCCACGCAAAGGACAGCCACGAGTACGATAAGTAAAGGTTTCCAGAGCTCCATCTTGTTGGCTACATCAGCGCTTTTCAGGTTGGAGGATGTTTTTGCGACATCTACATTTGACCGTTTTCCCAGAGTTGCGAATATTTTTTTCGGTACGTGTTCCAGATCTCCTT
>JAGXLK010000325.1 GCA_018334735.1 Planctomycetota bacterium
GCAGCTTTTCTCCACATCCGCAACCGCGCTGATTTTTCCCAAGCGCAGAATTTGCAAAGTCTTCCGTTAGAAATTGAATACTCATGGGAAGTTGCGAACAAAAGGAATTTCTGATATGATTTCCCTACTTGTGCGGCTCTCCATGATCAGCATTTCAAAAGCATTATGGAAGGGCTTGAAGAATGCCGTGAGAAAAAAACCCCGTCTTCCGGCGAGAGATTGGAACTGTGATTATCACAATCGACGGGCCGGCAGCCGCCGGCAAGAGCACTGTTTCCAGAAAACTTGCTGAGAGACTGGGATTTGATTTTCTCGACACCGGCGCGACGTATAGAGCTGCAACGTGGAAAGCTCTTCAGGAGGATGTTGACTTTTCCTCCCGCCAAGAACTGGCCGGAGCAGCTCGAAATGCAGACATAAAATTTAAGAAACAAGATGGCGAACGGCGAGTTATTTGCGACGGACAAGACGTCACTCAAGAGATCCGGAAACCGGAGATTACGGCGCGGGTTAAACCGCTGGCGGATGAACCGGCGGCACGTCGGGCTCTGATTGAAAAACAACGCGCATACGCTCGAGATCGCGACATTGTGGCGGAAGGTCGGGATCAGGGAACAGAAGTTTTTCCCGATGCGGATGTAAAATTTTACCTGGATGCTTCCGAAGAAACGAGAGCTCGTCGACGTTTGAAAGATCGGTCCAAGGACGAACATGATGCCCGATTTGAAGAGGTTCTCACGGATATCCAGGCTCGCGATCAAGCCGACTCGATACGTCCTGTCGGCCGATTACAGCGCACCGAAGACATGATTTTTGTTGACAGTACGAACCTGAGCGTGGATCAGGTGGTCGACCGGATGGTCGAAGCTGTCCACAGCTATCGCAAAAAGCGCTCTCAGGATGGAGAGCGAATGGAACCCGGATTATGAAATGCTCTGGGCTGCAACGACATTCATACAGCCTCTTGTATTCGATTTGCCGGATCGCCTCAATTGCTGGTATCACCTGTCTTACAGGTGTCAGGCACTTTAATGTGCCCGATATCAGCCGGTTTGATGGGGTCTTATTTGCATCAAATCACCAGAGTTTTTTGGATCCCGTCCTGGTGGGAATAGGCCTTGAACGCCCGGTGCATTACCTGGCCAAGCAGGGGCTTTTCGAAATACCCGGATTGGGCTGGTTGATAAGACGCCTGGGCGCCCATCCGATCCGAAGAGGCAAAGTTGATAGCACCGCCATTCGCACAACGTTGCAGGTTTTGCGAAGCGGTGAACCGCTCCTGATATTCCCGGAAGGAACACGAACCGAAACGGGCGATTTGCGAAAAATGAGACCGGGTATTGGATCGATTGCTCTACGATGCCATGTGCCGGTCATTCCCGTATGCATCGAAGGCGCGTTCCGGAGCTGGCCGCGGAATCGAAAACTACCGCGCCCAGCATGGGTGGCAGTGCGCTACGGTAACGCGATTCAGCCCGATCAGAAAAATGGAAACGAATTGACAAAATTGATCACGGCCCAAATCCAAACAATGCAATTCCAGCTTAACAGTTATTTGGGACGGAAAATGGATTTTAAAAGGTCACACGGGTGACTGTAAAATTTTTCAAGGGTTTCCGGAGAAACCCGGTGGAAACAGAGGAATCGTTCTGCTTTCAACTTTTAAGCTTTAATACTTTTCTCTAACCGAAGGCTAACTGATGCGTCGACGCGACATAATTTCTGAACTCAATATTGATAAAGAAGAAATAGATCAAGAGGTTGAAGAACGCCTTGAATCTCTCAGCAATGAAGATTTCGAACAAAAGCTGGATGAATCTGTCCGAGATTTTCACGTCAACACTGTTCTCGATGGCCGAGTCGTCAGCATTACCGACGACGAAGTGATGATCGATGTCGGCTACAAAAGCGAAGGCGTCGTCGATATACGCGAGTGGCGCGATCGCGACAGCATTGAAGTGGGCGATACTGTTGAAGTCCTGCTCGAAGATGTGGAAGATGATGCAGGTATCGTCCAGCTTTCCAAACGAAAAGCCGACCGTATCCGGTCGTGGGAACGCATTACCGGTACCTGTGAGGAAGACGACGTAGTTACAGGCCGAGTAATGCGCAAAATCAAAGGGGGACTTCTGCTGGATATCGGTGTTCCTGTCTTTTTGCCCGCCAGTCAGGTGGACATCCGTAGACCCGGAGAAATTGCCGATTATATCGGCTACGATCTCACCGCAAAGATCCTCAAAATCGACGAGAACCGGCGAAATATCGTGGTCAGCCGTCGTCAGCTCATCGAAAGTCAGCGTGAAGTTATGCAGGAAAGACTCTTTCCGAAATTGGTCGAAGATGAGATTCGAACAGGGAAAGTCAAAAATATCGTCGATTTCGGCGCATTTGTGGATCTCGGTGGAATCGATGGCCTGCTGCATATCACCGATATGAGCTGGGGGCGGATCAGCCATCCATCCGAAATGGTTGCTATCGACGACGAAATCGAGGTTAAAATCCTGAATGTTGACCAGGAAAAAGGTAAAGTCGCCCTGGGGCTGAAACAAAAGACACCGAGTCCCTGGGAAAATATAGCCGAAAAATATCCCGTTGGTTCAACCGTCACCGGCGAAGTTGTCAACCTGATGAGTTACGGAGCTTTCGTCAAACTCGAAGAAGGTGTCGAAGGTCTTGTTCATATCAGTGAGATGTCCTGGACCCGGCGTATCAATCATCCCAGCGAAGTCGTAGCCATAGGAGATATCGTTGATGTGGTCGTCCTCGATATCGATATCGAAAAAGAACAAATCAGCCTCGGGATGAAACAGACCGAAAAGAACCCCTGGGAAACGGTCAAGGAAAATTATCCTCCGGAAACGAAAGTCGTCGGGCGCGTGCGGAATCTCACAAGCTACGGGGCGTTCATCGAAATCGAAGAAGGTATCGACGGTCTGCTGCATGTGAACGATATGTCCTGGACCCGCAAAGTCAACCATCCCAGCGAAGTCGTACAAAAAGGCGAAACGGTCGAGACAATGGTGCTGGAAGTCTCGCCGGAGAAACGTCGTGTCGCCCTCGGTTTAAAACAGCTCGAACCGGATCCCTGGGAAGAAGAAATCCCCGGCAAGTATCAGTCCGGCGACCTGGCACGCGGCCGTATCTCCAAACTCACCAGCTTTGGGGCGTTCGTGGAACTGGAAGACGGGCTTGAAGGCCTTCTGCATGTCAGCGAGATGAGCGACAAGAAAATTGATTCCCCCGAAGAAATCGTCGCCGAAGGTGACGTAGTGGACGTGCGTATTCTTCGTGTTGATCCCGATGAGCGCAAAATCGGGCTCAGCTTGCGCGAACAACCGGGACTCGAAGAAGAGGAGGAAGCTCCGGGTATCGTGCTGTTGAGTGACCAGCTCGAAGAGGCAGAAAATCCCGAGGAAATGGTCGAAGAGGCCATGGACGAAGCACCCCAACATCAGGAATCTTCCGGGGAAACTGATATTTCGTCAGGTCCGCCTCGTGCCGCTTCCTCAAACCTGGATATTCCCCGCGAGGTGGCCGGATCGACCGAAGAAGAAGTCTCTGAAGAAACGGGAGACGAGGGCAAAATCGAAACGGAAACTGAAGAGGAAACAGAGGAGAGCCCCGAAATCGATGAGGAAACGCTTCCTGCCCCCGAAGCTGTCCTCGAAGAAGAATCAGAAAAGGAGGCGGAGACACCGGAGGGAGCTGAAGAATCTCCAGAACAAGAAGAAAGCGTCCCCGAACCCCCGGAACCGGAAGAGAAAGAGGAAGCCGAGGAACCTCCCCCCCTTCCCGAGGATATGCCAGTGGCCGACGAAACAGATCCAGAAGATGAAGAAGTGCCGCCTCCGCCCCCGGACGAATCTGAAGCCGAATCCCCCGAATTGACTGAAACGGACGAGGATACGGAAGAAGAAATCGAAGAGGTGGAACAAGAAGGGGAAAGCGACGAAGACACCGCATGAGACCACCGCGGCTTGTCGGCGGACTATGTCTCGGGGATATTTCCTCACATCACCGACCTTTTCCCGATAATAACCGCAGAATATGCCCAAAAGATCACGTGGCAAATCAGGTCTACAAAAATACCTGTCCCGCATTGGAGAATATGAGCTTCTCGATCGGGAACAAGAACAAAAATTGTCGCGTCAATACCGGAATGAAGGGGATACAAAAGCTCGGGAAGAATTGATTGTTCGAAACCTCAGACTCGTGGTCAGTATCGCCAAGAGGTTTCAGGGACGGGGCGTTCCGTTTGTGGATCTCATCGAAGAGGGAAACATCGGACTGATGCGGGCGATCGAACGTTTCGATCCGGATCGGGGTAATCGCTTCAGCACATTTGCCACGTGGTGGATCGAGCGATCAGTGCGGCGCGCGATTTCTTCGAGCGCCAGAACCGTCCGGCTTCCCGCCTACATGTTCGAAATGGTTGCCCGAGCGAAACAAACCGCTTTGAAACTGGAAGATGAGCTCGGTCGGGCCCC
>JAGXLK010000326.1 GCA_018334735.1 Planctomycetota bacterium
GGAGGAATACTGGTTTCAAACTAATTCGAGCCGGGGTGACAAGGAACGGAAAATGCTGGACAGCACTTGCACGCCCCTTTGCCGGTTTGATGCGCGTATGGCAATACCAGAGTCCGGAAGCAAGTTCTTTCTGGTCCAGGCTACCAGGTCGAGCAGGAACAGTATCGGGTTTCTGATCGACCACTGCGAGAATTTGTGAATCAGGCTTTTTCTCGTTACTCAACTTCGCTGTAAAGTGGCTACCTCCCACGGACCGAATCGCGAAATTGTCAAGAAAATACCGCGCCCCCATGGGGTTACCTCCGACCCCTCCTGCAAGCAATCCAGGGTGCAGATTACCAAAGGCCAGTTTCTGTATCTTATGGCTTTCAGGCTCCTCGGAAGAATTTTTCAGAGCATCTCTGTATACCGCCCCGAGCTCAAACGTAGCGGAATGCCATTTCCCATCCGTCTCGGCGTCAATGAAACCCAGACGATGCAATTTTGTATCCGACTCCTCAGGCCCGGTCATGCCCACGAAATACCGTCTCCCGCCGATATCGAGGTAAAGATTGATCTTCGAATGACGCGACATTCGGTAATCAAATTGCAATTTATGCACCAGACGCGCATCAATCTTGTGGTCTTTGACAGGCGCATCTACGCCAGAGCTCCCCCCTGTTGAAATGTTTGTTACCCTGAGACAATTCCCGGCGTTTTCGCCGCGCGGAACAATTTCAGGCTGCCCCCCCTGCTCTTTGTCAGATGTCTGCCAGACTGAGTCTTTGCCTTCGAATCCTTCAGAAAACCCCGGGTGCGTCTCGGATACGAGTTTGCAACCCGCAGGCAAACCGGTACTTTTCTGCTGCTGCGGAGGAGCAATCAATCTTCCCGGGATGACCCGACGTTGGTAGGAGATTTTGATTCGAGCCACTACGATCCATGCGTTGTAAGTCCAGACGGCTGGTCTCACTTTTTCAATCGGTTGGGGATCGTGAAAACGGTAGGCTTGATGATTATCGACATAAAAATCCAACTCCCCTCTCTGCTTCCGGGCTTTCACGTAGTACCACGCACCATGAACATCCCGTCCTCCGCGAATCCAGGGAACGTTGATAACCCGTTTCCGTTCGCCGGGACGACGCATGGCAGGCAACAAACGCTCGCCGCAATACGCCAGCTGCGTCGTTCCCTTCATAAGATACGTTGCCCGCTCACTCCAGAACTCATCCCAACCGGCAACAACAAATGAATAGCCGCTGGATAGTTCACGGATATTCCGGGCAAATGCAAGATTCAAATCGCCCACACGGGGATAATGCGGGCCACCGGGATGCATTCGCATGCCCATGAAAGCTTCAACAGTCAGGTCTCCCTCATACTCAAATTTACTCATCAGGACCCCAGCTGCATCCGTCATACAGGCCATGTGTGACCACCTGGGGTCGCACGTGAACCGAGTGGTCACATCCCACCGCCCGACGGTGAGCCAGTCGGAAGTGGCCTGTTCGAAATACTCGTCCCGCACTTGATAACGATGAATCTCCAACGCCGCCAGGTCATCCGCACTGATGCCGGAAACAGCTACTTTCGTCTCGGGCAAAGGATCGGGATCGCGGAAACAAAAGAGCTGTTTCGTCCCGACGGTCACCCAGAGGTAACGATCATGTTTATGAAAGACAATTTTGCCATCTGGAGCTTTGTCAGATTTAACATCGGCCTCCGCGACTTTTTGGCCCTTACGCAACAAAGTAAGACGATAGAAGGCCGAATCATTCGCGGTCATCCGTTTCTGAACCAGGGCATACCCCCCCACACGACTGATCTCTTTTGCCGCATAAACAAAAATGACTCCCTCTTTCAGTGGTATCTCGACGTCTGACCGCCCGTAGAAATCACCCACGTGCCAGAAACCTTCTTCACCCTCTCCAGCCGGCCACCACGATCCCTGCGCACTTGACCAGTGTTTCATGTAGGGATCATCCTTAAAGGTCTCCTCAGCTGGCAATCGCTCCTTATCTTCTTCCCGCGCAAACAGAACCCGGAGCCCCTCGAAAGAAACCCCTTTTGCATTCTGCGCAAAAATTCCTGCTTTTCCTCCGGCCGGAACAGCCCGGACGGTCCGCAACTGAAGCGTATCGTCAAGACATACGTTGATCTCCCCCTCGCGGGTCGCATCGACTTCCAAGGTAACCCGTTTCCGGTCAGAAACTGGTATGTCCTCGCAGAAGGCCAGTTTTTTTGTCTTGCCACCGCTCTGATCTTCAATTGCGAGTGAAAGGTTCTTACCGACCCGGCCCACAGTCACTCGAAATCTGCCATTTCCAGCGTGATCAGCACCCAGCAAAAATCCTGTTTTTTGAGACCCATTCGGCACGGGAATTTTCGCCTGTATGACGGGCGCAGGCCAGGCTTTTGTGCCAAAAACAAGGACTCCATTCTTACTTTTAAGTCGTGGGGCAACCTGGGAAGGTCTACGCTGGCGATCCACCGATTTCGGCTCCCATTTGCCACTGCGCTCAACAGGCCAGTTGTCAATCAGTTGGGGGTCCGTAAAATCGATCCGTTTCAAAGTCCGCGCCCGCACGTCATCGAAATAAGCCATCGATTTCTCGCTGCCTCCCTCCACATACAGTCCGATACCGCCGCCGATTATCCTGTCGTTGCGCAGGTCCATTATCTCGGCCTCGTCCAGAAAAACCTGAACACGCGTTCCGCATGTGCGCACAGCGAGATTGAACCATTCATCGCGTTGGCCATTCACCCAAACCTCATGTATAACCGCGTTCTTCCCATTTTTGACTTCAACAAGCTCCATGGGCGTTGGTTTGAAATATCCCGAGTTATTTTCCCAACGCAGCAAGAAATAATTCTTCGGATCCGATATATTGAACGCAAGACCAATCGCGTCAGCGCCACGGTTGCGCACAGAAATGCTCACCTTATAGTCATCCCAAAACCATTTGCCCGTGTGAATCAGCCCCGTTTTTTTCGCAAATCCACTCACAGAAAAAGGATTGGGTGAACGGTTTATCTGGGGTTTCCGCCCCTCCGGAAGTTTCTCAACATTCAGGATCTCCACATTTTCGCGCACCGAGTGGATCTGCCACTTCCCTGCATGTATTTTCCATACCTTTGATTTTTTCAGATCAAGTTCGTCCTCCGCGCGCATAAACTGTTCGGAAAAA
Organism: Planctomycetota bacterium; assembly: GCA_018334735.1. The sequence goes on from JAGXLK010000326.1 coordinate 3,168, forward strand.
TTGAGTTCGCTCAAATCCTGAATCAGCGGGGGCGATGCGGGCGAACTCCGGGAAGCGTCCACAGCCACAAGCCCGCCCGATTGTGAATCAACCGGCACCTCGCAGACCACTCTCCCGTTGAATGCTATTGCCAGCAACCACGGATGTTTTTTTATTCTCACCTCGACTCGTTTCCCGGCAAGAATAGAATTCGTTTTGCCGGCGGCAATTTTGTCTCTCGCCGAGCCCTTACGCCTGAGAAGCTCCCATTCCTTCTCCGTCGCGCTGAGCCAGTATCCCTCCCCCGACCGATTGCCCGCAAACAAAATCCCAAATCCCTTCAGCTTTTTCTGTCCTTTTGGAGGTGCAAGTGACAGCCGAATCGTGTACGCCCCCCCTCCGTGTTTGCCGACCGGAACGTACGTATGGCCGTCAACTTTGAATGGTTTCGGAGCCCCGGCCTCGGCGGGAGATAAGGCAACACATGCAACCAAAAACACAATGGTGGGAGAAAGATATCGCTTGCACATATTTCTTTCACAGTAGCGTGAAAAAGGGTTGGTCGTTGAATCGTCCAGAGCTGAATTAATACTTCATTATAAACAGCCAGGGTGCTGATCGACAACTCGTTTCCCACCCTATCTCATAACGACTCGCTACGGCCGGGTATTTTTCACTCACTGACAAATCCAACAGATAGCCGCCTTCCCCGTGCCACCCTGCATTTATCCAGTCAGTTTACGAAATTGACCTCTCCGCCGCATTCGCCGCATTTATTTCCTTCGAGCCCCACAATATGCGTGCTGTAACCCGATCGATTTACGAGAACTGCCCCGCACCTGGGACACTCGCTATCTGTCCCACCGGCTCCCATAATGTTGCCGATATATACGTAATTCAATTGTTCGCGGGCTATTTCGTAGGCCTGCTTCAAAGTCTCTGGTGGGGTTGCCGGGCGGTCCATTTTGTAGGCCGGATGATAACGTGACAAATGCAACGGAAGATCAGGATCCAAACCCGCAACGTAGCCCACGAGTTCCCGCATTTCTTCTTCAGAATCGTTCAGACCTGTAATCAGCAGCGTGGTCAGCTCCACATGGATACCTTTCTGAAGCGCCGATTTGATCGTCTGCTGCACCGGAGCCAGTCCCCCATTTATGTATTCTTTGTAAAACTCGTCCCGCATGCTTTTTAAATCGATATTCATACCATCGATCAGCGGAGACAGTTTTTCCCAGGGATCGGGCATGTAATATCCGTTCGTAACCAGAACATTTTTCAGATCCGCCTTTTTTGCTTCTCTGGCCGTATCAAGAACATATTCGAACTCCC
>JAGXLK010000327.1 GCA_018334735.1 Planctomycetota bacterium
GAGAGAGACTCCTCAACCAGATCAATCTCCTGTTGATCATAGGTGCGCCAGAAGTAGCTGCTGACGTTTCGGTTGGTATAGAAGTTGTGTTTCATCCGCTCGAGCAAGCAGTAGTTTTCCCACAGGGCCCCGACATCATCCCGGAGGGTGATGGCGTTGAAATTGTTGATCAGGGCGTTTCTCACGCCGTTATCGTAGAAATAATACCGGCGTTTTTTCGTGATTTCTTTCCGGAGGTTTCGGGAAAAACCCCGGCGACTGTAAATCACGAAAACCTTCCCCAGGAGATCAAGATATCTGTGGACGGTATTTTTGCTCATACCCAGCTTCTGTCCCAGTTCCGACATCGAGATGCTGTGACCTATCTGAAAGCTGAGCATCTGAAGCAAACGGAACAACTTATCGGAATGGCGAATCCCCTCCAGAGTGAGTATGTCCTTCAGAAGATAGGAATTTACCAGTTCTTTCAGATACCGGGCCCGCTGCTGATCATTGTCCATCAGGACAACTTCAGGGTAACTGCCGTAGATAAGACGGGATTCCAGACGGGCACGGGTCTGATGAGGCGCCTCCACCGACCGCAGTTCCATCTGAGATAACGGCAGAAGCAACAGCGTGTATTTTCGACCGGTTAGCGGTTCGCCGGCATCGATTGCCAGGTCAAAGGATGATGAGCCGGTGACAATGATTTTCAGCCCGGGGAGGTGGTCCACTAAAAGTTTCAGATTCAGACCGATGTTATTGACATACTGGGCTTCATCCACGATCAAAACGTCATACCCGGAGGCAAATGCTTTCAGTTTTGTAACGGATTCGCTTTCGAGATAATCCCGCACGTCAATGTCTTCGCCCGTCACGGATAGAACCTGCTCGTCAATCTTTGACGCATAGTGGTCGACGAGAGTCGTTTTCCCGACCCTGCGCGGTCCGTAGATGCAGAGAACCTTTCCCGCCTGGATGAGACGGTCAAGATTAGCGAGCTGCGCCTGCGGTATGTATGATCCATAACTCATAGTGACGCATTTTAGCTAAATACCGTCACTTTGTCAACCGGTTTTAGCTAAATACGGTCTGGTATATGACGGTTTTGATGCTCATTGCGTCACCATCGAATATTTTAAGCGCCCTAACTGTTTCCCTCTGCATCACCCCCATTCGGGGCTCTCATATTTGGGGACACCTTCTGGTCCCGGAGCTTGCGCGCCAGACAGCGGCGCGGCTTCGCACCTATTTTAGCGAGGGTATTAATCAGAGGGCCATGATGTTGGTTTCCAATACAGTACCATCTTTGTGACGTTTGAAAGTCGTCATGTTGTAGAAACGGCCTTTTAATTGTGACATAGCTGTAACATCATTGCCGCGGACAAGGTGAACGACAATCTTTGTATGCCAATATTTTGGCATTTCGAGAATGATGTATTCTGCTATACAGATTCTTCACTGCCATCTTTAATGGGATGTTCACTGTTGGATCTCCGAGAATTATATGCCGGGCTTTCAGCCCTCTTCTCTTTTCGTTCACCATCACCCAGCCCTCCGCGGGCCGATGGCCCGCTACTGGCTGGGCTATTATCTGCCGGGCCGTTGGCCCTTGCCTGCGGCACCTGAAGGGCTGAAAGCCCGGCATATATTGTTATGTATGACGCCCCGAACGCCTGAAATTCTCTGATTAATACCCTCGCTAGCTTAGCGGGCTCTGGTCGGGCAACCGATACCTCGGTCTTTACTTCCGCAGGTCACACAGTTCCAGATCAAATATCAGTTTTCGGCACCCTCCACCACGCGCACTTCCTCCTCGGTCAGGCCGTAGAGTCTGTAGACTATCTGGTCTACGAACGACAAAGTGCGCGACAAAGTTTGCGACAGAGTTGAACGGATACGGGAGACGGTTATATACCTCTTTCAGGGAAAATTGTCGTGCCAATAAAAATAACTTTTATCGTTTATATTTTTTCTCGGGATCGACCCCGATCATGTCAGCGTGCTTCGGGGTAGGCTGTTCGGAACGCGCAGAGCGACTGGTCATCGGCCTGTTTCATCCACTCGAAAAGTCGCTCGCGCAGGTTTTGGGCAATGTCCTGATAATCCGGATGCTCGATCAGATTCTGCGTCTCCCATGGGTCGGCATCCAGATCGTACAACTGGTCCGTGTGGACCAGGTTCAAACCGTATTTATACGGTCCGTGTCGCAATGTGCGTATCGTGCATGCCCCGTGGTTGAGGCCATCAAACTCCACCACCACATCGTCGCGCCAATCCGGCACATCCTCGCCCTGCATGAGCGGGACCAGTGACCGTCCCTGGGCATAATCCCTTTCCCCGTCGTCTCCGGCGAGATCGCAGAATGTAGGCATGAGGTCGGCCAGGGAAGTGAGTTCTTCACGCACCGTTCCCTGCTCCACGCCGGGGCCGCACGCAATCATGGGAATGCGCTGGATTTCCTCAAAATGGTGAAATCCTTTATCCACGAGCCCGCCGTGCGATCCCAGAGTTTCTCCGTGGTCCGCCGCGAACACGATGATCGTGTTATCGGCAATCCCCCGGGCTTCCAGATGATCCATAAGCCGCCCGATCTGGGCATCGAGCATCGTCGTGAAGGCGTAATAGTGTCGTAGACGGGGCCGCCAGTAGTTATCCCAGTCGTCCGCGCCGGGACCGCGCTGGATCTTCGCCTGATGAGGTCCGGGGATATCGGTGCTGGGCCATTCGAAATTGGGCCAGGGAGGAAGTTCCATGTCCCGATAGATATCGTTGAACTCGCGCGTCGCGCGATATGGTCCATGCGGTCCCCAGAAATTATGCCAGATAAAAAACGGTGCATCATCCTGCTCGTATTGATCAATCAACGACATCGTGTGGCTGGTGAGAAAGTAAGGAACCGTGGATTCGACCGGCCCGGTCAGTTCGCCGTCGACGACATTGTGTTCCCAGCCGTTATCCCGCAAATATTGCAGATATTCCTCATATTGAAATCCACCGCTGCCGTGTCCCGGAAAATTCTGTCCATCAAACCCAAAATCTCTGGGGAGCGATTCGATGTTGGGCCATGGGGCCTTGAGTTTCCCAAGGCGAATGTTGTCTTCATCGTAGCCCAGATGCCACTTACCGGTATAACCCGTACGATATCCCTGGTTCTGCATCCGCCGCGGCAGCATCTCGGGCCCGTCGCGCAGGGTATGGCAGGCACACGTCATGTTATTAATATTGGCCGTCACGCCGTGCCGCAGTGGCCAGGCCCCGGTCATGACGGTGGCACGGGCGGGGCTGCAGAGAGGGCAGGTGGTGTAGGCACGTTCAAACCGGGTTCCACCCGCCGCCAGACGATCGAGATTGGGTGTTCGGCAGGGCGTGTCGCCGTAGGATCCCATCGCGGACAGGCGATGCTGGTCGGTGAGGATCAGAAGAATGTTGGGCTGATCGGACATAAAGAGTCATCCTGTAAAAACACGGAAAACAATCAGGAGCACCACGTCCCTTGCTCTCAATAGTATGTTATACTTCTATTCCACGTTTCACAAACCTTCAGGGGCAGTGTCAGGGTTTATGGGGCAAAACAAAATGGTGATTTATGTCGTCCGTTTTGCCCGGAGGGGCAAACAGATGCGGTCAACTGCCAGATTGGGATCCGGTGTCAGTCGAGCAAGTCCTCAACCACATTCCGGGGAAATCGGGTCGCGCGATAACAGCGTTCTTCTTCACTGTTCCAGTAATCCCACACGATTTCACCGTCGGGAGTGACCTCGAAGATGCGGCCGGTGTCGCCCCAGTTCATGGCGCAGATCAACGTGTTGCCGTTCGGGAGGCGCTGGGCTCCGCTGCCCACGGGGCTCCAGAATTCACGTTCGGGATCATCCGGCCACTCCCAGACGATTTTACCGGTGTCGGGTTTGATTTCGATCACGCGGCTCTGCCCCCGTTCAGGCGGACCGTGCCCGTTGTCGAACATCAGGATATTGCCGTCCTCAAGCATGGTGGGCTGATGCTGTCCGAGGATTTCGCCCTGTCCCCAGTGCCACACGATATCCCCGCTGTCTCTGTCGATGATGAAAATGAGATGCATGTGGCGAGGAGAAACGAGAATGTTACCCGGTTTGAAACGTTCATCGCGTTCACCCAGCGGCGTGTCGGGCAGGCTCTCCACCGTGTTGATATGTGGCCAGTCCTCGTGTCCGGGTGGCAACTCGTTATCGTCGGATGTGGCCGGCAACTGGTCCGCATGCGCCCCGAAATGCCATTCCCAGACGATTTCGTTATCGGGGGTGATTTCCTGGATGTAATCGTAAATCTGCGGGGTGTTCGACAGATCCTTGAACACCGTCGGGCCATTGCACGCTATGAGGGTGTTGCCGTTATCCAGGCGGCGCGCGTCGTGATGCACCGGTGCGGGGTCCGACCAGACGACGTTCCCATCCCAATCCAGCTTCCACAGACGCGCCTCGATATTGTGGGACGTCCCA
>JAGXLK010000328.1 GCA_018334735.1 Planctomycetota bacterium
GATCGTTGAATCCCAGATCATGCATCTGCTCGGAGTCCGCCCTGCCTGGGACAAACGGGGTAAAGTCACGGGAGTCGAAGTGATCCCCTCCGGTGATCTGAACCACCCCCGCATCGACACCATTATGGTCCCTTCCGGGCTTTACCGGGATGTATTCTCCAATCTTATGGCTTTGCTCGACAAAAGTGTGAGCCTGGCGCGGGGTCAGGATGAGTCCGACAACCTTCTCCGCGCAAATGTGCTCGCCCGGCGAGACGAACTGCTCAAGCAGGGCGTCTCCAAAGAGAAAGCACTACGTCTGGCCTCCGTCCGCATCTTCACCGAAGAACCCGGTTCGTACGGCACGGGGTTGTGCGATGTAATACCGCTCTCCGGCACATGGGAAAACGAAAAAGAGGTGGCGGATGTCTATTTTCTGCGGATGAGTCACATGTTCGGGCAGGGCTTCTGGGGAAACCGGGCAGCTTCATGTTCGGGACCCGGCGTTGAAAAAAAGATCAGCAAAGAGCTCTTCAAAAAAGCTCTATCCGGGACCAAAATGTCCGTCCACAGCCTCTCCAGCAACGTCTACGCCACCCTGGACAACGACGATTTCTTCCAGTATCTCGGGGGCACCGCAATGGCCGTGCGCGCGGTGGACGGCGAGACGCCTGAGATGTATGTATCGGATATGTCAGATCCCAACGCCGCCCGTCAGGTGACTCTCGCCCGCGTTATGGGCACGGAGATGCGAACGCGCTACCTCAACCCGAAATGGATCGACAAAATGATGGCTGAGGGCTACGCCGGCGCGCGCTTCGTCGATAAAGTCGTCGAACATCTCTGGGGCTGGCAGGTGACCGCGCCGGAGGTTGTTGATTCCGCAAAGTGGCAGGAAATGTATGAGACATATGTGGAAGACAAATACGATCTGAATTTGAAACAGAAATTCAAAGAAGCCGGGAATACCTGGGCGCATCAATCAATCGTTGCGCGGATGCTCGAGGTCGTGCGGAAAAATTACTGGGATCCGGACCGGGAAGTCGTTCAGCGGCTGGCGAAAGAATACGCCGAAAGTGTCAAAAAAGAGGGCCTGGCCTGTTGTGACCACACCTGCAATAACCCTGCGCTTACGGAATACACCCGGTCCACGCTCACGTCGGTGCCCGGCCTTGAAAACCTGGCCAAAGAAATGGCCGACTCGCTTGAAGAGATAAAACGAACCCGGGCGAGCAGCCGTCCGAAAGCAAGTAACCCCGGAAACAAGACCGCCGATGCGTCAAGCCCGTCTCCGGAACCCGCTGAGGGGCAACCGCAGCAGGTCGAAGGTTATGAAATGGAAGAAACGACTTCGGGAAGCAGCGCCTCCGCTCCTATCCCGTATCTTTTCCTGGTTTTTTTCCTGGGCTTCCTGGGTGTAATGTTCTGGGGCTGGAAACAAAACCAAAAGGCCGGGTGATTCAGAAATCCAGCTGCCGCCGCGGCGGGACGGGGGGCAGATCCGGGTATTTCCATTCTCCCACTTTAATCTGGTGTTCGCCATCTGTTACGCCAAAAGCAAAGGCAAATTGTGGTGTTTCGGTCCCCTTGCTGATGCTCGGATCATCGGCCCAGCCGGCGTAATAGCGCACGCCATCCATGTGATACATAGGCCGCGTTATGTCCCGTGGCCATGTCGTGACAATGCTCCGCGTACGACCTGTCACCTTGCCCCTAATACTGTCCGACGTAAATGTAAGGTCGAACGGACCAACCCCGCGCGCTCCGACGTTCCCAACCGTCAATTTCGCATACGTCGGATCCGGAACGACAAATCGTTTGTATCCCGGGGTGACGATAACCCGCGCTCGCTGCGCGTAAAATTGCTTGTCTCCGGTCTTCACTTTGACCGGATGATCGGACTCGATCCAAAAATGTTGCTCGTCTCCGCGTTTCAAGCGCTTCAGTCCCGGGACCACTTCGTCGGCCTTCTCAGGCACGCCTTTCCACTTCAGAGTGCAATCCGGCAGACGGCGAATTTCGACTTCCGGTTTGAGATCTTCAAGGGGAATCGTCTCTTCAAGCGGCGCGGTCCCTTCGAGGACATGCCCCTTGTAGCCGACCTGTCCCGCGCCGCTCGTCAGCGACAGAGTGACCGAATCTTCTCGCAACCGGACTGCACCTGTCGAGCCTTCAAATGTCACCTCTGCGCCCTGGTAATTCATATGTCGAGAGGACATGAAGGCATAATCAGTGCCTTCTCGATGGTTTATCCGCATCACTCCGGGCGCCAGTTGTTTGACTTTCGGCGGCGCTTCTTCCCGATCCCGCGGATATAGCACCCAGAAATAGTCCTCTCCCGGTTTGTTCGCCAACTGCATGAAAAGCCGTTTTTCGTATCCGCGGCGATCCCCCGGTTTGACCGGCGTCCCGTCCTTATGCACCCAATCACGCGAGATTCTTTTCTTCTTATCCCGCCGGGACGCCAGATTCGTCCCGTGCAGGCCGAGACGTTGTCGTTCCTCATAATAATCCGGGGCAACTTTATCCGATCCCGCGAAAACAACATCCATGGTGGTCGGCCATTCGCTGTCCAGGACAAATCGACCGCCTTTTTGCGTGAGGTGTTCCCTGCCCCCGAGCAGGCTTAAATAAAGGTACGAAGCCAGTTGCCCGTCACCTTGAAAGCTGTCCCGCAGCACGAAATAGTTAGGACTCATCGCCGTTTCACCCTTCATGAAAAGCACCTGCCGGTCCCATTCGATCGCCCCCTGTTTCTGCTCATATTGTTCGGAGAGTTTCCGGTAATTATCAATGGGAATGTTTGCATCAGTCGGTTTCCGGAAAGGTTCGGCGATTCCAGGAGATATGAACCAATCGGGGAACCCCGTGCTCGCCCATGCATACTCGACCGTCCCGCCAAAAGCATGATCGAGAATGTTACAGTCAGGCCAGCCATAAGGCCACATATTTTCCGGATGCCCGAACCGAATCACATTGTGCATGTCGTAGGCGGGATGGGGACGACGCCTGTCCGCGCTTGACCAGTAGGCCCATTGCTGAAACGGGACGAGCACGGACCCGCGGCTGAGCATGAAAAAATGACCAGGGTCGGCCGGCGTCCAGTGACTCCAGTTGAAACCCGCTCGCAGGAGCATATACGTCTCATTCGGCCCCTGGTGGGCCCGGAAAATCACCCCAAGTCCCGGGTAGATACGGCTCCGAAGCTCCAGGGGCTCTGGTTTCACGTTACGGGGCACAATCCACTTGTTTTTCGGTGCGTTGGCCCCGTTTTCCTGCCATGCCCACACCAGATTGGCCGCAAAATCCGGGTCCTTTCGCGTGAAACTTCCCGCGGCCTCAAGGAAATGCGAGACATTCCCGGGGCCGGAATTGGCCAGCCCGGGCAGTATCCGGCATTTGTAGCGGGGGTCGGCGGGCGTAAGAAGGTTTATGACGTAATCCCAATCGGGCTTGTGGTATTTCTCATAGAGCACATCAATGTTCGGCGCGCCCGCTGAAATCAACCCGGGCAGGCTGTTGGTGGTTCGGGCGTAACCGTGCATGTGGTAGGACGCTCCGTATTCAAAATACGCCCCCGCCGGTGCGATTTGCGTGGCCATCTTGTATTCGGTGTAGGGTGCCACGTGAGCCCGCCATTTTTCAAACATCGGATGATCGGCCACCAGAGGCAGAAAAGCATTCACGCCCATGTAGCGGGACGTGCCCATATTCGGGTTGCCCGTGTGGGCCCCGTTCCCGTAACTGATGAAATCGGGTTCCTCAAAAAGATACATGATCAACGCCAGCCGCGCCCGCATCTCCCTTCGGATCTCTTCAGGCAGATCTTCACGAGCAAGCGTGGCGTCCGCTTTCGCCGCGGCTACATACGTGCCTGTGGTGAGATGATGACTGATCACAGGACAGGTGATCGGAGCGTTGCAGAGCCCGATGAGATATTTGCCGGGGCCTTTTGGCGCTTCATGGTGGAGCTCTGAGCCGGGCTCCCGGTAAAGCCGCGGATATTTCAGCTTCCTGCCTGGCCACTCGAGAACGTAATCTTTATACCGATCAAGACCGATCACCCCGTAAAACGAACGTATCTGTGCAAAAGGCCCGAGACTCTTGAGCGGCTCCGGTTTGGTGAAATAACTGAAACGCACGCGGCTTTGCTGGGGATCCTGAACCTTCGGGCGGCCCAGCGCCAGCCCCCAGACCCGCCGCCCATACGTTCGGGAAAGGGCGGGGTCATGGGTAATTATTGAAAACGGTGAGGTCTCCGAATCTGAATCTTTCGGCCAGGTGGCATGCCGGGCGCTCATGGGGAACAGGATCCGAACGTCGTGTGGCCCGTCCGATTTAATCGGCACGCAATTCATCTTCCGCCAGTTTCCCTTGTGCAGCGGCACCATACCCGCCATTGTATAGCTATCGGGCGATTTCTGCCGTTCGGCGTCGTTGAAAAGGCCCAGCTGAGAAAGACTGGGAGGGACG
>JAGXLK010000329.1 GCA_018334735.1 Planctomycetota bacterium
GGGAGAACCTCGTGGGCGGTCTTAAAGGCTTCATCAATCTTTTCGTCGCTCATACGTCGATGCATAATTTCACGCCGGACCCGCTCGCTGCCGCTCTCAAGACCGAATTTCACAATGCGACAGCCGGCCGATTTCAACATCTCCGCCCGCTCCCGATCGAAAAACCTCACGTGAGCATTGCACACAAAGGGCAGATCGGAAACCTCCGCATATCGCCGGCACAGATCCCGCAGATAATCTTTCTCAAGCGTCAGGATATCATCGTCAAAAATGAACGTGTCAATGTTCTCGTAATTCTCCAGCAAATACTCTATCTCCGCAATAACTGCATCCACGGGATGCTTCCGAATGTAATTGAGCTCCTTGCGCGCCAAACCGGTGCTCTCCTGATAAAGATCCACCATGCGATGATTGAAACAATAGGAGCATCGGAAAGGGCACCCGCGCGATGCCATAAGCCCCACCCAGCCGTTCTTGGCATCGATCATCTTCTGGAAATCGAAAAGTTTATAGTCCTTGGGCGGAAGTTCCGTCAGTTCCTTAAAAGGCCGAAGTGAATTGCGCACCACCTCCCCGTCTTCGCGGTACGCGATGTTGGAGATCTCTTTCAAAGATTCTCCGCTCTCCAGCCGATCGACCATGTCGATTATCGCATCCTCCCCCTCGCCCACGCAGATGTAATCCCAGCATTCGTCCTGCAATGTCTCTTCGGGAGCCATCGTGGGATGAATCCCTCCGCATACGATCGGTGCATCAGAACCCTCCCTCACGATTTCAGCTATTCGCCGCGCGGCCTGGTACTGGGGGGTAACCACCGAAAACCCCACCAGGTCAGGATCATAATCGCGGACCTCCCGGCAAATCCGATCCGGATCCAGGGGAAAATCCAGCTTTTCGTTCACGTTGAGCAACTTCGTCTCATGGCCCTCACGCTGCAAAACGGAGGACAGAAAAGCGAGCCCATAATTGAAACCGATCTGACAGTCGATATTGGGATATATAAAAAGAATTCGCATCGGCTTTTACTGCTGTTTTTGCTCCAGAAATTCTGCTTTTATTAACGTCCAAATCCACAAATCCGTGCGATACGCGCACTCTCAAATGCGTCGCGCTGATAGCAATCGGCGATAAAGCTCCAATGTGGAATCCACCAGCGACTTTGCGGAAAACTTCTCCCGCACGACATGGCGAGCGTTCTCAACCATTCTCTGCGCCAGGGCGGGATCTGAGGCCATTCTGATTATGCCATCTGCTAAAGCTTCAGGATCACGTGTGGGCACCAGAATGCCGTTATAACCATCCTCTATCACATCCGTCACGCCTCCAGCAGCCGTCGCAACAATCGGCAAATCGCTCGCCATCACCTCAAGCAACGTGCTGCACAATCCCTCTCCCCAGCTCGAAAGCGCAAACATATCCGCTTCCGCAAGCAACTCGGGCACATCCGAACGGAATCCGGCGAAAATCACCCGGGATTCTACACTCTCACGCCGTGCTTCCTCCTGCAACTCCTCCAGACGCGGGCCGCTGCCGGCGATAACAAAATACGCATCGGGCACCTCCTCCAGCACGCGCGGTGCCGCCCGGATAAGATACTCATGCGCTTTATGGCCCACCAGATAACCGACATTGATAATGAAAACAGCATCCTCCGGAATGCCCAGATCGTCGCGCAGACCAGGATCCGGCTCAATGTTCTCAAAGCGGCTGAGCTTAACCGCACTCGGGATAATTTCGATCTTATCAGCCGGCACTCCGTCGGAGATTAAAACCTCTTTAACGGGCCGGCTGATGGCGATGATACGATCCACACCCAATCGATACTTGACTGCGCCCAGTCGTAAAAAATGGGGATGGATGTGAAAATCCACCCGGCGATGCACCACCATCCGGGCGGCCCCGTCAAAAATCCGCGCCGCAAGCGAACCCAACGTATGCGCATGAGAAGTATGGGCGTGGAGGATGTCGTATCCGCCCTCACGAGCAATCCGAGCGATATCACGGGCGGCCCACAGATCCCATTCGCCGCGCATGTGCAGTTCATGACACCTCAGCCCCGCCTCGCGGACCCTATCGCTGCAGGGGCTCTGGCGTTCCGACACGACTGCCGTCTGAAAACCCCGTCTGTGCAATCCCAATGCGAGATACAACATCTGTTGTTCGCCCCCACGCCATGTCTTCTCCGTGTTAAGGTGGAGCACGGCAGGGGCAGATTCATTCGCCGATTTCGTGGAAGCGCATTCCTTCACGTATGGACTGATGCACCGGGAAAAAGTAAAACTTCCGCAAAGCCACTATTTTGTGCTTCGCCCGACTATTCAGAGCCTATAATGCCCTTCTACCCGGTGTCAAGAGTGCAGGGCCATTTGCCATACAGAATCCCGCGCAGAAATCCGCTCCCCCGGCCGCATTACGGTTTGCATAGAAGAAAAAATCTGAGTTTTTTCTTTGCGATTCCAGTTAATACCCTCACAACTCCCTCGTGGCGAGTGATTCTCACGTTTAAGTCATATAAGGGATATTGTTGCCATAACCGCTGTCGCAGGAAAAACTTCGATTCGTTCGACCCTTATGCACAGGGGATATATTACCCGCACTTGAAAGCTTATGCTACCAATCCAAGTAGGAGGAACGATCACTGTAATCTATTTTGATAGGCCACCAGAACATTGTTCGGTACCAGGTGTTATAACTACCGTAGCGATAATACGGCCAGAAATTGTATGCGTCCCGTCTTTCCACGTGACCATCAAAAAGCAACGCGTTCTGAACCGTGTCGTGGCGATTCCAGTCAAGGTAGTATCCATGTGCCCCCAAGAAGACATGGCGATCCCATGCGCCATCGGCGACAAGCATCCCTCTGGAATTGTAATCGATTTCTCTTAAATTAATCGGCAAAAAACTCTGATTTACGGACCGATAATAATTCTGATGTGGCACCCCACCCCAGTTTGCATCGACTTCAAACCCCGTAGGTCTGAAAAAATCATTCATTTGGTAACCTGGCCCCGGCCCAGTTTCACCAAGCTTCGTCCAGGGGCTTGTCGATTTATCGTAATATGCTCCCATCCCGTCAAATGAAGGACATGTGAAAAGCTCTTCCCGAGTATATCCGTCATCGACAAGCGTATCAGCATAAAAAGGGGAAGATTGTTCGGCTTCTGCTGGACTATCGCCCGAATGTAGCCACCGGCTGTAAGGGGGAGAGGGGCTTGTGGGCAGCTCATAGCCCACTGGTGAAGGAAGGAAGGGGTCTTCATCCACGGAGTACATTGTGAAGGCAAGCCCAATCTGCTTCAAATTATTCAGACAGGCGGTGGTCCGGGCAGCCTCACGCGCTCTTTCCAACGCGGGCATAAGCATAGCCGCCAGGATAGCGATAATGGCAATGACCACCAGAAGTTCGATGAGCGTAAATCCGGTCCTTACGTGCCTCCTTGTCTCCATAATATCTTTTCCTCTCTGGAAACCTCCATTTGTTGGCTAAGACATTCCAAACGGGTATGACATGCCCGCTGTCAATTACCAGATGCAGAACACCACATCCAATCACAGTTTACCGAGTGAGGCGGCTTTATCAAAGAATTTTTTCTAAGAACGGAGATTTTGTCGTTCGACTTAAAGCTCTTCCGTTCTGTACCTGTCCTTCTTCAAACTGCATTTGATGGCCCTGACATTGGTCTTGGGCCGCGTGGGGCTCTCAATCTGCTTCCAGTAGTGTTCGGTACGCTAATTGCACCGTTTAAGGTGCCTCTCAGAGGGCTTACAGCCGATTTTTGGGGTGTCAAAATCGCCCGTAAGACGGTGAACTCTCTCGGGCAATCCAGCCCGTTCCGTTCTCTCCCTCAAGAGGCTCAATCTCAATTCTCCTCCGCTGAAGCTTGCCGGCAACCATGCGCATTGAGTTTCCACTGCCAGCGACCAATGACTCCACATTTCAGCCTCTGCACCATCCCCCACATCCTACCGCCTGCAGCCCCCGCTCGCAAAAAATTCCGGGTGGTGAGAGGGCAGCCGAGATGATTTGCCGGGGGCAACATGTGGCGGAACGTCACTCTGTCTCTTCCGGTCGTTCCATGGACAGGTCTTCCAGTTTCACCCACAGGTAGCCCACGCCCGTGCTATTCTCGCCGCTGTGGCGGGCCCAGAGGCTGATGCTGGTCACACCTTCTGGAAGCGTGATATCCCCGATCTCCCGTCCGGGACTTCTGTCATCGGGATCGGTTGTGGATTTGATCCATTTGCCCTCTGTCGTGTGATCAGCGTCGTAGCGCACGAGTCGTCCCGCTTCCAGTCCGCTGCTGCCGTCCGGCAAAGGCGTCTTTCCCGCCATCTGTTCGGGCGTGAGATCTTTGCCCTCAGCACCGTCCGGGGTCGCGTGGAAGGAAAAGGCCCAGTCCCCTTCGGCCTCATCCATCTTCAGCGTGCTGAGAATCACCGATA
>JAGXLK010000330.1 GCA_018334735.1 Planctomycetota bacterium
TTGAACGGAGACACGAATGTGCGAGCCAGATAAATCGCCGAATATCGTTTTCGTTTTCGCGGATCAGATGAGTGCGAATCACATGCGTCCCGACGGAAATGAGGACGTGATCACTCCGACCATGGATCGGATGGCCGAAGAGGGTGTGATGTGCACGCAGCACATTTCGAATTGCCCCATCTGTAGCCCCAATCGAGCGACGATGTTAACCGGGACGTACGCCACCACCCACCGTCTTTTGTTCAATGATCACCAGGTAAGGACAGACCTTCCGTCGCTGGCGACTCTTGCCAGCAGAAACGGATATCGGACGGGATACATTGGGAAATGGCACATGGACGGTGCGCCACGCGATGCTTTCATCCCGCCGGAACGGCGTCTGGATTTCAATGGATTCTGGGCGGCCTACAACTGTCACCACCGTTACTTCGAGCCGAAATATTATCTGGGAGACTCGCCGGAATTGATTCGGCGGGATGGCTATGAACCCGAAGTGCAGACGGATCTTGCGCTGGATTTTCTTGACCGCCAGGCTGAAAGTGCGGATCCGTTCGTGCTGGTGGTTTCGTTCGGTCCTCCTCATAACCCATATCAGGAGGTGCCGGATAAATACAGGGAGAGGTACGACGCGGACGAAATCAGCTTCCGGCCGAATTGCGAGGAAATTCCGCGTGAGTACCTCGATCCCGCATGGGAACAGGGGAAAAGCACTCGGGATTTTTATGCACTGGTTACGTCACTGGACAAAATGCTGGGGAGTATGCTGACCCGACTCGAAGAGCTGGGAATGGATGAAAACACGATTGTTGTATTCACTTCGGACCACGGAGATATGCTCTGGAGTCACGGTTTGCTCTATAAGTGCGTGCCGTACGATGAGTCCATTCGCGTTCCGCTTCTGGTGCGTTATCCCGTGGGATTGCCGGCCGGACATCGGGTGAAAGCCCCGGTCGCCAGTGTCGATCTTCTGCCGACTCTGGCCGGGTTGGCCGGCTGGTCGTGTCCTGATTCAGTCGAAGGGACAAATTACGGGGAGCATCTCAAAGATATCCCGGGAGCTGCCGAACCGGACGCGGCCCTGACGGGCATATATCATCGCTATGTTTACCGGGACAATTTTCCGGTTCCGGAATGGCGGGGATTGCGGACGGATCGTTACACCTATACGGAGACGGTTGATCGAACGCCGTGGCTCGTCTTCGACAATGAGGAAGATCCTTACCAGATGCATAATCTGGCGGATAGTGCGGAGCACGAAAAGATCCTGTCAGAACTTTCATCCCGGCTTGCCGCACGCCTTGACGCCATAGGGGATCCCTTTCTGCCGAAAGAACAGATGCGAGAGAGATTCGGCGTGACAAAGTAGAGTGCCAGTGGTTCATAAGAGTCCATTTCGTGGGCATAACAGCGAGATTGCCTTGTCGCCCCAACGGCGGGGTTCTTGCCATAACGTTTTAATAGCGTTCTCTGTCATTGCGAGCGAAGCGAAGCAATCTCGCCGTTGCGTTACAATGGACAAGATCAAATGTCGTACGGTAATGGAGTCTCTGAGAAAATAAGTTCGAGGATTTTTCTTGGATGACCTTTCACCGGAAGGTAAAATGTTTCTGGTTGACCAGAAGGACCTATCTGTTTATTAATTGGGCCATCATTTATTCGAGGCCGGGTATGTTGAGAATCAGGATTATGCGAAAAACCGTGAATTCTCAAGCGGGGAAAAACCAACTGCAGGGTTTTACTCTCATCGAATTGCTCGTCGTGATCGCGATTATTGCTATCCTGGCGGCGATGTTGATGCCGGCTCTGGAGAGAGCCCGTGAAAGCGCTCGGCAGGTCGTCTGTATCAATAACCTCAAGCAGGTTGGTTTAACTTTTCATTTCTATTTGAACGATTGCGACTCGCCGTGTCCCACCTGGTGGCAGGTTCCCAATGGCTGTACGACGTGCTGGTTCGAGCTTATGTACCACTCGGGGCACCTGGAATTTCCCATGGGAGACATAAACGGGATTTATGGCGGTTTTGCGGAGACAAACAGCAGTCCTCCGACGCTCTGTCCCACCGGGGCGAACAGACCGGGGAGTCCCGGAGATCCGGAGAGCCGATTCCTTTGGCGCAAGTCAATTCGGGATCCCATTCCGTGGAACAATTCTTCGGCTTATTACAACACCAACAGACTCGGCTGGCTTAACCTGAGCTATACGGCCAATCGGTGGCTCGGTATCGGGGTCGACAATGGTGTCGATATGGAATATCGCCCCGTGCCACCGCTGCGTGCTTCGAAACTGGCATTGCTTTTTGATCGCAATACGTACTACCAGACAGCCGTTCGTACCTACCGCTACGACACGGATTCCATCGATCGGCACGACCCATCGCTTTACAATGTGCTTTATTATGACGGACATGCGGCGAAGCTACTTCGGAGCACGGCAGAGGCCGATCCTTCCTATTACGGCTGGACCGGGATTTACTGGCCGAAAAGTCCGTTCTGGCGTCCCTACGATTACTGATTTTGCCCGCTGGCTGAGCGGCATCACTTCTCCCAGGTGAGTTCAATAGCGCGGAAGTTGTGCGGGGGAACGTTGAGTTCAAGCGTATTCCCTTCGAGCGTTATGTTCCGGAACTCGCGATTGCGCTTATCTGGACCTGCGGCATCTCCGACTTGCTCTCCGAGCATTCCCTCGATCGTTTCTTCACCAGTATCTCCCGCGCCTCCCATGGCCTCGTCGACCGTGGGACCTTTTATTTTGGTTTTGACAAGTTCGGCGAGGTGCATCGTGGCGAGGTCGACGCCTTCCGGTGGATTGCAGCCGTCGACGTTGCGTGCCCGCAGAGACGCTTTTTCGGCCGGCGGGATGCCCAGTTTTTCGCGGTTAAAGTCAAGGCGGGCGCCGACGGATCTACGGAGGAAGTTGGTGACTATCAGCAAGCACCTGTTATCTTTCACGTAAGCGCTGGCACGAAGGGGACGGCGAGCGAGCGATTTGCGAAAATGCTCGCTTTTCCACCAGATGGGTTTGGGAAGGTCCCTTTCTTTGACCTTGCCTTTGATGATAGGCGTGATCTGGATAATTTCCTGATTCCGCCAAAAAGGAAAGACGGCCACGTCGGTGCCGTAGTAGGGTTGCAGGATGGTGTTTTTCAATTTGTGGTTGTGGTCGAACAGCATCCAGATGGCTTTGAAAGAGCGCTCCGCCGCCCAGGTTTGAGACGGGGTTCGTCCTTCGAGATAATCGCTTTTGAGCATAGGCACAGTGACGATTCCAGAGCGCTCTGGAATGTCCAGCGTCATCAGATAATCAAGGGGCCATGCATCGATGAAGGTCGTGTTGTCTTCGCGGAATCGCGCGCTTTGTTCGCAATCAAATGCGACCGTCACGAATGAATGAAATGGCCAGCCGAGCGTGCTTGTCATATGTGTCGTGATAATAGGCCGTTTGCCATGGGAATGGAACACCGAATACAACCGCTTGAGGTAGGTGCGGTATTCGCCATAGGCGCTTCCGACCTGTTTCTTGGCAGGTTTGTCCTTTCGGGGTAAGAGGTAAGAAGTGCCCACGGGTTCGAGGTTCCAGTCACCAAACGGGAACACATCGTCGATGTAGAGCCCGTCGTAACCGTATTTGATCATCTTATCCATGTAATAGATCAGGTGATTGATACGCGCGGTCGGATATCGGCATCGTCCCCAGCTCCATCCGTAGTGCGGGAGCATTCTGGGGTGAGCCGGACACTTGTTTTTATCGTGGTAAAGCATGAGCGCCTGTCCCGGGGGATATTTGCTGTGGCTGGTATGGCGTTGCCGTTCGACCGCCATCTTCACCAGGTCCCAATCATCTTCAGGTGGCCAATAGGCGAAGGTCGATGCACGGCACGGGACAACCCACGGCGCGAAAGAGTCGCAGCTTGTTAATCGACCGGCGACTTTCCCTGCCGTATCGAGATGGCCGCGATTCCACAAACGGTAATCTTTGGGAAGCGGTTTGGGAGGTGTGCCCATCAAGGTGTAGGAAATATGCCGGGGTTCACGAAGCGTAAACGGCTCACTGATAAAATGAAATTCCAGCGTGACCGTATCACCATCTCGCGTAACTGTGACGGCGGGTTTTTCGTCGTTTGGAACCCATCCACGGTCGTTGTCAGCATACCAGACCAGGCCGCGAACCATTCCACCGAGCCACATCATTGAAACGAAGTTGCCGACCGTGTAGCGGGGCAAGAAGGGAGCGTCGTTTTGGCTATCCCACACGCGTCCGTTTCCGGGGCGAAGCACACCGGTGACGTAAGGGTTACGCAGACCGCTGTTTGGTCCGAGGACGTGGAACAGCTTCGCGTATTGTGCTTTGAGCGGTATTTTGAGGGACAGCCCATCGATTTTGGCGCTTTCTGCCGCGGGGAAGACTCTGATGTCATATTTTGTGAGCCTCCTCTTTTT
>JAGXLK010000331.1 GCA_018334735.1 Planctomycetota bacterium
GAGCTATTACGATTCTGGAGGCTGGCGAGCGACCTGGGCGGGCGAAGGAGGTGGCGTGCTGCTGAACCAATGCCCCCATCAGCTCGACCTGTGGCAGTGGTTCGTCGGAATGCCCGTGAGAGTTCGCGCCTTCTGTGGATTCGGCAAATACCACGATATCGAAGTCGACGACGATGTCACGGCTTACGTGGAATATGAAGACGGTTCAACGGGTCTGTTCGTCACCACGACCGGTGAAGCCCCGGGCACCAACCATTTTGAGGTTTCCGGAAATATGGGGAAAATCACCATGGAAGGTGGACAACTCACGTTCTACCGAAACCGAACCCCGGAGCGTGAATTCAACCGGGAATACAAAGCCGGTTTCGGCCGACCGGAAAACTGGAAATGCGATATCCCGGTTTCAGGATCTGCCGGTGGACACGCCGAAGTCACACAAAAATGGGTCGATGCCATTATCAACGACGATCCATCCCGACTCATCGCGGACGGCCGCGAGGGAATCAAAGGATTGGAAATTTCCAATGCAATGCTGATGTCCCAGTGGATCGACGACTGGGTAGAACTCCCCATCGACGGCGAAAAGTACCACGAACTGCTTAAAGAACGCATCGCTGCAAGCGAATACGAACCCGATGTCAGCGGGGATTCTGCGCTCGACGTCGAAGACAGCTGGTAAGAAAAGGTCTGGATCTCCAGAACCATAAGCGGAGTGGCCTCCCCCCGCGCCGGCGCGGTATCTGTTCAGCCCGAAATCCCGGCACACAGGTCATTGCGAGCCCAACGTATGGGCGAAGCAATCTCGTCGTTCTGCCGGCCCAACCCACCAAGGGCGGTCAAGCAGCAAATGAGATTGCCGCGGCGTCCCGCCGAAAGTTCGTATCCATAATCCAGGGCTCCGAGGACGTTCAGCCCTCTGCACCCCGGGCTCAGAACTCCTGATCCGTTGGAAAACGCGAAGGGACCAATTCTCCGTTTACAATCGTGCCGTTCCACTTTGTCGCGCACCTTGTCGGAAACTTTGTCGTCCGTTTGCCGGTTAGCCGTGACGAAATAACGCTCGATTACGACTACGACGTGCCCGCCCCAGGCGTGGCTTGTGCGCCTCAGGCGTCATTACAATTATAGTATTGGGTGACGATGGTCCCCCACGAAATCCCCCCTGTCATCAGCGCCGAAAACAGCACAACGACGGATAATGGCATTTCAGTTATTCATTCCTCCATCACAAACAACCGGTAATCATGCGGGCGGATTGGACAGCTTAAAACCCCGTTTTCCCAATTGTATTTCCCGTCAGGGTCCTGCGCGCGGCGTTTTTCCACGGGCAGATCCTCCGGCTGTTCCTCCAGCATCACCTCCGGGACGTCCTCCTCATCCTCCAGCCCCATGGTGGCTTTCGGTTTTTCAACCTGAGTCACGTCCTCCCCGAAATAACGCAAGAGATTGCCGTCAACATCTTTCACCGTCACGTCCGCCGGTTTACCATTCGTCCCTCCCATACGGTCAAAACGCAGTTTCATACGAGCTTCTACGCGTTTGTCGGAAGTATTGACCGCCAGAAGAAGACATTTTCCGTCCTTGCGCCACGCGCTCACCCTCACGTCCGGATTCTCCGTCTCTGCCGGACCACCACGCTCCCAGTACGGAATGAACTGCGTCCCTTCCTGCCGAATGCGAAAGGCCCCGTCCTTGATGTACAGCGGCCAGGTGATGTCGTGGAGCGCCATCATCGCTGAAAACGCGCGCTGATGCCGCCAGGTCCACGCCGGATACTTATCCCGATCCAGGTTATTGCCGTGCCACCCCAACCATGACGTAATGATCCCCCACTTTTCTCCGTTCATGAACCGTATGCGCGGCAGCGACCAGTAATCGATGAAATCCTTCTGATTCGGCGGCGACTGATAATGGTCCTCCCCGTCCAGCACGATATCGAAAAAAGAGTGATAGGGGGTGAAGAACGTGTGCGTGCTATGGCCGCAGAAATGCGGTGTGATCCCTGCGTCGTGGGCCACCTGCCGGAGCCGCTTCATCCGCTGGCGATAGCCCCGCAGTTCGTATCCCACCTGCGTTCGTCCGTCAGGAAGTTCATACGTCGCCGGGCTGTCCGGCATGCTCTTCGGCGCTCCCCAGCAGTCATCCATATATATCCCGCGGACGGTCCTATCGGTGTTTTTAATCCACTCGTGCCATGCCCAGGCGCAGAAATCGATGAATTCCGGCGTGTGGACGGAAAAATTTGATGTCCACTGTGGGCTCCACTCGCGCGTATGCGGCGGGAATCCTCCGATCCACTGCATGTCCCAGTACAACCCCGGTATCCGGATCTCCAGCGGACGCGGCTCACGATCGTGGCGGGTACGATATCGTTCGAGTGCGTTACGGTACCGGCTCTGCATTCGGGATCCCCGATAGATGTCCATGACCTCGTCCCAACTCACTTTTGGATACAGATAGAACGCAGTCGAGCCTTTATCTCCTTTGAGATTGCTTCCGCTGAACGTATCGGGGATAACGGCCCAGTCGTCAGTCCGACGCCAGTAGGACGGCCGGTTTTTGAGGGGGATGGGTTGCAGGCCGAACTGGATCTCCCGCTCCCCCGCCAGTTGCACGGGCTCGGCAATGATGTTCAGCCGCAGGACCACCGCATCATCCGTTCGCTCCACCTCGACCGCCGACACACTGTTCGTTTTCGTCCACCCCTGATCGTTCTCGGCGAACCAGGACATCCCCCGGCGGTCGCCTGTGAGCATGACGTAGGGAATGAAGTTACCCACCAGTTTCTCGGGATGTCGCACCCGTTCCTCGTCGTTGCTGCGGAACACCACACCTTCTTCCGTCGGAACCGCACCAATGTGGACAACTTTCGGGTGGCGGAAACCTCGGTCCCCGCTCCACCAGTGGATCATTTCCGCGTCCTGCGGGCGGTAGGGCAGCCTCAACGTCATCTTCTCCACCTCCACGGGCTGCTCCCCTCGCGGTGAGATCCGGAGACGGAACCACATGAAACCATCAAACTCGACCGTTGCCTCCGTATGGATCGTGAGTTTCTGGCTTCGCGCTGTTCCGCTCACATTCGCTTTCACTTCACCATCGGTGATGATACTGGGACCGGCGCCGGTTACCCATTTCTGTTGTTCACCGCCGGCGACGATGCTGAGGCGGGGCGGAGACTGCAGAATAGGTTCACCGGCGGAAACGATTTTTTTCGGCAGTCCGGTGCCGCCAAACGCAATTTCACGGCGACTGATTTTCACCGTCGACCCGTCCACACGCACCGGATCCCACCCGGGCATGACTTCGTCGGATATGCCGTACTGATTGCCCCACCACGGAGGTTTTTCCCGGGTGAACTCCCGATCCACCTGCGCCATTTCCGCGTCGTCCCCGTTCAGCGCCGATATTCGCAGCTCATACTTCCCGAAACCGAAGGGGTCGGTTTCCAGCTTCACATCCGTGCGACCCACGTCACTCGTCGGTGCCGTTGCCACGCCAAGAGGGTCGGGATCCTGGCCGGGATAGAGTCCGACACGAATGGACCTGACGTTTTGATATTCCGCCATCAGCGGCGTTGCCGAGGCTTCAACACTACCCCTGACGCCGTTATAAGAAAACGACACGTCCATCGGCGGGAGTTTCGCCAGTTCGCGACGAGGATCATACAGAGCGAGCAGGTTCTGGATCTCCGACGGGGCCAGCGGGCGCCGATAGATG
The DNA here is from genome assembly GCA_018334735.1 of Planctomycetota bacterium. The sequence continues at coordinate 3,718 of JAGXLK010000331.1, forward strand.
CGGAAATCGTCGAGAAGCGTTCTCAGATCCCCACCCCGACCGCTGATCTGCAGTCGCCGGGGATGCGAACCGGGTAATATGTTGTTCAGCTTTCGCTGTTTCCCGCCTTTCCTGTACCACACGTGCGTGGCCGCGCTGAGACCAGCATAACCGACCTTTTTCCCATCAATGTAGATCGTTTTGCGTTTACCGTTCCACGTGAGTGCGACGTGGGTCCACCGGCCGGGATGATAACGCGGCGGCACCGGTTGGTTCGCGTTGGGGGTCACGTGAATGCTGAAACTCATCAGCGAGGGATCCCCACCGCGCATGGGACGGTATTTCTGCAATTTGTCCGGTCTGGGACCGTAGACTTTGAACAGATTCAGCCCGCGACGTTTCCCTTTTTTGCGACGGAAGTCCACCCGGCTGAAGTTGTCCCAGTTGAGGGGACGGAACCAGAAAGCGATGGTCCCGGCGTCGTCATTCATCAGGTCGCGGCTGGAATACTCCGGACGCGCCATCTCGGGTCCCAGCTTGAGCGCATCGCCCTGGACACCTCCGGAATATCCCCGCGCCTCCCGGCTTTGGCCCAACCCCTTGACTGTAAGTGATTCCTCCTTCACCTGTATGTCCCGGCGCTCACCGTCGGGCCGTACGGTCTGATTGAAGCCCAACTCCAGCAACAGATCCTGTGCGTCGCGAAAATAGGGCTGTCCGTCGGGGACCTCTTC
>JAGXLK010000332.1 GCA_018334735.1 Planctomycetota bacterium
AATTCCTTGTAGTTTTCCTTTGCCAACCGTTCGGACTGGTGGCCCATGACACTTTATTGTTTGTGGAAAAACGGAGAGATTGCCGGGTCGCCCAAACAACGGGCTCCTCGCAATTGAGGTTCTAAACGTGTTTCTGGTCATTGCGAGGCCGACGTACGGCGCGCCGAAGCAGGCCGATCCAGTGGAGATAAGCGATGCAGGCGGACAAAGCCAGCTACAAATGCGCTCGCTCTCGGTCCGACGACCGGATTCTCAGACAGAGCCTAACCTACTTCCATTTTGAGACGAACTGGTTTTTTGCAGGGGAAGTGCATATGGGGATGGGGATTTTGAGCCTCTAACCACCCGCTGCAGAACTGAAAAATTCTTTCCGCAGAAGAACTAAGGGATTTGCGGCCGGCAGCCTTCGAGAAGCGAGGGCAATGCTAAGCCAATTTACCATTTCCAGAGCCTGAAAAGGCCAATAGTGCAGATTCCTCATACTGTGAATCGGCTTTGCAGTTATGATAAAATACTTCTTACTGCTAGATTGATCTGCAATGCATACGTGCCCAGGGAAAACCCAATGAAACCCGAACGAAACAGAATTGTTTTCTTTTTCGCGACACTGGCCTTGTGTCTTTTATGCAGTTCCGCTCGTCGAGCGCTTGCCGTTAAAGTCTGGAATCCGGTAGCGGGAGAAGTAGACCTTGATGACGAATCTGCGGACACACCCGAAGACAGGTTCCGTCATGCTGCTGCCCTGATTACGGCCGGTCAGGCGAAAAGCGGGATTCGACAACTGAAAAAGCTGTTAAGAAAACACCCTGAGGCCGGGTGGAGCGGAAAGGCCCGCTATTTGATCGGGATGGGCTATTACGTACGGGGAAAACACAAAAAAGCGTACAGAGCTCTGGAGACCTTTGTTGCCCGGCACCCGAAAAGTGAATTGATAGAAGCGGCAAGACAGATGCAAATTGCAAGCGCCGGACATCGAGCTGAAAAGAGTTTGAATACGGCAATTAACTTTTATGACAGGCTCATTTCCGAAGCTGAAAGTGACGAATTGGCCGCGCAATGTCAGAAAGAAAAAGCAGATGCCATGCTTCGGGCAGGGCGACCAATGAGGGCTTCGGACGCCTACCTGACACTGATAGATTATTACCCCGACAGCTCGTGGGTACCGTACGCCTGGTATCGGTTGGGTGAATGCGAGCAAACACTGGCTCGCCGGATAGGCAGGGGCTCGGAATATCTGGATCGTGCTTCGCGACATTACAAAGACTTTCTCGCGAATTACCCGGACCATGAATATGCTCCTGAAGCGAAAAAGAAACTCACCGAAGTCCGAAAAGCGAAAGCGAAACATTACCGCGAGATAGCCGAGTACTACATGCGCTCGGCCAATAGGCCCCGCGCCGCTTTGCCTTATCTCCAGACATTAGCTGAAGACTTCAACAATTTACCTGTCGCCAAATGGGCCAGTTCCGAGATCAAAAAGCTCCGCCAAGCTCCGCTGGTACCACTGAGAGGTTCGTCTCGTCCAACACCGCTCAAAGGCGTGAAAAAGCAGGGGAAAAACAGACCCGAGAGGCCATGATAAATTTGACTTTTCAAAGACTACCGATCAAACCTCTGCTGGGATTCGTCCTGCTGGGATTTTGCATTCTGAACGTGGGCTGCGGCTATTCCTCGGCAGCTTTGATCCGCGATGACATACGCACGGTGCATATCCCAACTTTCGCCAACGAGACGTGGCGACGCGGCCTCGAAGTCGAACTGACACGGGCAGTCACCAATGAAATCAAGCTCCATACCAGGTTGAACGTAAAAAACCGAGCCGAAGCGGATAGCGTGCTCTCTGGACAATTGAAAGCGTACGATCAGAGGATAAAAATCAAATCGATTCGCGACGAAACGATTCTCAAGCAAGCCAGCGTAGAAGTCCGGTTCCGGTGGGTGGACAAATTGACAGGGAGAACGATGGCAGGCCCTCTCACTATTCGCGAATCGAAAACTTTTGCACCAGCCCGTTCCGAGACTCTTGAAGAGCTAATTTTTCGGGAGGCAGCGCAAACCATCGTGGAAAAACTCGAGGAACGATGGTAAAATAGATATGTGGGGTTCGTCTGTTATGCTGCTCAGGGTCCTCCCTTCTATCAGCCTGTCTAACTGTCTTCGCAAAAAAGAAAGTACAACATGAGCGACGATAATAAGCAAAATTCGACTCCCCGTGAGCCCGATGATCAGGATCATGGTGAGCCGCCGCGTACGCATCTTGGGCGGCAACTTTTTCTATGGATTCTAGTGATTGCCGGTGTGCTGTTTGCTCTCATGCTGATCAAACAAAACGGTGACGGAGGAGCTAAAAATGTAAGTTTCAGTGTCCTTATAAAGCACATCGAACAAAAAGACGTTAAATCACTCATAGCGAAAGGGGAACAGGTCACCGCAACCCTCAAAAGGGACGCAGCCCCCTCCTATTCCAAGATTAAGGCCACTGTCCCATCCTCTTACATGGATAGTGAGACGCTGAATAAGTGGAATGAACTTGTGCCGAGCGTTGACCACGAAGTAAACGATGGCATGTGGCCGGCCATTCTTATTAACGTCCTGCCCCTTCTGCTTCTTGTTGGCATAATGTTCTACTTTTTCAACCGACAAATGAGGATGGTAAACTCTCGCGATGGCGGGTTTCCTTTCCTGAAAAACGACGCAAGTCTTGCCCATAAAGAAAGACCGGACGTTTCTTTCGACGACGTTGCAGGTGTTGAAGAGGCGAAAGCCGAGCTGAAAGAAACCATACAATTTCTGAAAACCCCCGAGCGTTTCCGCACCGTCGGTGGGCGTGTACCGCGCGGGTTGCTGCTTGTAGGCCATCCTGGAACCGGAAAAACACTTATGGCCAAGGCGGTCGCCGGTGAGGCAAAAGTCCCGTTCTTCAGTCTTTGCGGATCCGATTTTGTCGAACTCTTCGTCGGTGTCGGTGCTTCCCGCGTGAGAAACCTCTTCAAACATGCTCGAGAACAGCAACCATGCATTATTTTCCTCGATGAAATTGACGCCGTTGGCAGAAAAAGAGGAACCGGACTCGGCGGAGGCCATGACGAAAGGGAACAAACTCTCAACGCAATCCTGAGCGAAATGGACGGGTTCGAACGCGAAGACGGTATCATAGTTATGGCCGCAACCAACCGACCCGACGTGCTCGACCCCGCACTCCTCCGCCCGGGCCGTTTCGACAGGCAAATCGTTGTCGACCTCCCGGATCTGAAAGGGCGCGAGGAAATACTTGAAATACATCTCCGCGATATCAAAGTGGCCGACAACCTGGATTTGGACGTTATCGCTCGCGGAACCCCCGGATTTAGTGGTGCCGATCTCGAAGCCCTGGTCAACGAATCTGCTATACTTGCGGCCAGCCGACATAAAAAGGCTGTCACCCTCAGCGAGCTGGAAGAAGCCCGGGATAAGGTACGTTTTGGGCGCCAGAAGAAGAGCCGTGTCATGTGCGAAGAGGACCGCAAAATGACGGCTTATCACGAAGCGGGACATACTCTCGTCGCATCTCTCCACCCCGATGTCGAACCGTTGCATAAAGTCACGATCATACCGCGCGGGCTTTCACTCGGGATGACCATGATCCTGCCGGAAAAAGATAAATACGGAATGCGAAAACGCGAATGTATAGGGACACTGGTGATGAACCTTGCCGGCCGCGTTGCCGAATCCATGTTCTGTAACGATATATCTTCCGGAGCCAAAGACGACATCGATAACGCCACGAAACTTGCGCGGAAAATGGTTACCCAGTGGGGAATGAGCGAAAAGCTTGGACCGGTTTCGTATTCCGACGACGAAGAACACGTGTTCCTCGGGAGTGAAATCACCCGCTCTCGAAAACATGGTGAGCATATCGCCGAAGAAATAGACGAAGAGATTCACGGTATGCTCACGGACGCGTATTCCGAAGCGACAAAAATGTGCGAAGAACATTCCGACGAGCTGGAGCAATTGGCCGAAGCTCTGCTTAAGCTCGAAACGCTGAACAGTGACGAAGTTGAAGCCGTTATCGAGGGCAAAACCGCCGAGGAGCTTGCCGCCGAAAAACAAACCGAGGAGGAATCTGCAAATGCAGAAGACACAGGCCCCAAAGGCGAGGAACAAAAAGGTCAGGAAGAAAAAGGTGAAGAAGGAACCGCCTCAGGCGACCTCCCCGCACCTGCCGGAAGTCCTGCATAAATAACCCCGTGATAATTTGTACGCCTGCGCCGCGTTTTCCTTGAGTTCCAGAACACCGCCCGAAACATGAAATCCCACCGCCCCGAAAACGCCCAAAAAAATTCGCCATGGTACAGCGAAGGGCTGCGCTTCACCTGCCAGCAATGTGGCCGGTGTTGTCGTGGCGAACCGGGTTTTGTATGGGTCGACAGAGAAGAAATAACTCCTC
>JAGXLK010000333.1 GCA_018334735.1 Planctomycetota bacterium
TCTACAACACGATGTTCATGTGGCCGCTGCTCGTATTCGGGTACGAAAACTTCCTGTCGCTCTGCCTCGAACCCGAATTCGAGCGAATCATGGACGAATTTGCCGAGATCAACCGGCGGGTCTTCCGAGCATTCGCCAGGTTGCCTGTCAATTTTGTCGTCTCGCACGACGACATCGTCCTGTCCAACGGCCCCGTCTGCAGCCCCGATTGGATGGATAAATATATCTTTCCACGGTACGAGGAATTCTGGGGTATCGTCCGAGACGCCGGGAAAGAAGTGCTTTTTATGGTGGACGGTTGCATCGACGCTTTCGTGGACGATGTGATGGCCTGCGGTGCCCGGGGCATCATCAGCGAACCGTTCAGCGATTACAAAGCAATCGCTCGGCGATACGATGATCCATTCATCGCCGGAGAAGGTGACAACCGCGTGTTGATGCGCAACGATCCGGATGAAATCCGGGCGATGGTCGATTCGATGATCGAAACCGCGAAGATGTCCGGAGGTTACATGATGTGCATCGGCAACCATATCCCGTTCAACGTCCCCGCCGATGCCATAAAACTCTACTTCGACCTGAGCGCAGAACTGGGCTACCGTCACGACTGAAGAACCTACGACCTATAGGGCTTATACGACCTATAAGACCCACCAAACTGCCCAAAAAGGATCCCCAAAATGACCACCCGTCAACGATTCCTCGACGTGATGCATTTCGCGAAACCCTCTGATCGTCTGCCGATGGTCGAGTGGGCGGCCTGGTGGAATGATACGATCGACAATTGGCTGGAACAGGGTCTTCCGGAGGATAAAAGTTACGTGGAATTGCAGGAATACTTCGGCCTGGATCCCATGATCTGTATCAGCGCCCGCGCTCAATCCGGCGACTGTCCGCAACCCGACTCCCACGGGGCACCGATTATCGGCGAGGGACGGACCTACGAGGAGATCCGCCCCTATCTTTTCACCAATTCGATCATCGAAAACGTAATCGGGCAGGCCCGCGAACTCAAGGATAGACATCAGACGGGCGAAATTATAGTGCGGCTCTGGCTCGATGGGTATTTCTGGTTTCCCCGCAAGCTCCTCGGGATCGAAAACCACCTCTACGCCTTTTATGATGAACCGGAGCTGATGCACCGTATGAACCGCGAACTGGCCGAGTTTAACGCCCGGGTTGTCGACGAACTTTTCCCCGTTCTCAAACCCGATATGGTGGGTTTCGCCGAGGACATGTCCTATAACAACGGCCCGATGCTCTCGCAGGAGCAGTTCGAGGAATTCCTCACCCCCTACTACCAGCGCGTCATCCCAAAGATAAAAGATGCCGGCGTGAAAGTGCTGATCGACAGCGACGGGGATATCACGAAAATGATCCCCTGGATGCAGGAGGCGGGCATAGAAGGGGTCTATCCGCTGGAAAAACAGGCCGGCGTGGATATTGTCGATATCCGGCAGAACCACCCGGACTTCCTGATGCTCGGCGGGTACGACAAGATGGTGATGTCAAAAGGTGAGGCGGCCATGCGAGCTGAATTCGAACGTCTTCTTCCCGTCATGCGCTCAGGCGGCTACGTCCCCTCAGTTGATCACCAGACGCCTCCCGGCGTCTCGTTGGAGAACTACCGGATCTACCTTCGCCTGTTCAAAGAATACGCCCAAAAGGCCGCGCAGACCTGGCACGCCAACAGCCTCGCAGATTGAAGCTTGCATCTACCACTCACCAGAAAAATCCCGGCGCCATGTGTCCCTTCCGCCCCTTACGTCCCTCCTGTCGCTTGCCGTTCTCTGTGACTCTTCTGCTCTCCAGGTTTCGCTTCCGTTATTAAACACCCTACCGGCTCATTTTATACTGTCTTTCGCGCCATGTCCCTCCCCGCCGTCTACGCGCGAATCAATTTGGGACAGCACATTCTCGACCAGGGTGTCGAAATCTTTTTTTCTCGAAGCTGCAGTTATCGCGTCAACATCTTTCGCAATCTTCCCGGGTTCCCAGTTCCCGGTGGCTGAAGTTGTCACGAGAATGATGTTATCTTGATTGGCCTGGTGCTTGAGAAACTTCTTTACGTGTCCGTCCAATCCCCAGGCAATGCATGTGCTGATTATGACAACCGCGTCGTAATCCGCTCCATTCACCGTTTTAAGGTCTTCGACGCCGACCGTTTCTTGTGTGATTCCACGGGAAAGCAGCGATTGGCGTATTTTATCCGCCAGCTCTACCTTGAATTTGCTTTTGCGCGAGGCTACAAGCACAATTGAGCCGCCGGGCTTGCCAGCTGTCCTGGAACGAACCATATCCTTCTGGGGCCATAAAGCCCGCGTTAGAGCGCAACCGGAAACGAAAAAAAACGCAGTACAGAGAAAGATCAAGGGGTATAAGTGTCGGCGCCACATAATTGCTCCTTTCCCTCGGAGAAATACTGTTATTTTTCTTCCAAACGCTGTCTCAACTTCGTCGGTAAAGGCCACCAAAATTCTAACTTTCCGCAAAGTCGGAATCAATGCACGGAAAATTTTGCTTTCCCCCCTCCCAGTTGTACTGTACATTAATAATTAGACCTTTGTTGAGTGCGATTTGGTTATTTAATCTCGCGCGAAAGAATGTTTTTGTATTCAGGTGTGGATAAAGACCGACTTTTCAGAGAGGAAATTGATGGTTCAGGAAAAAACGCATCGAATCCCTGGATTCACCCTAATAGAACTGCTCGTCGTCATAGCGGTTATTGCTATTCTTGCTGCGATGTTGATGCCAGCACTGGAGCAGGCCCGCAAAGCAGCTCAAAGTGTCAGCTGCATCAGCCGGCAGCGTCAATTTGTCACAGCCATTTCCTTTTATCGGAACGATTACGGAGGATTCTATCCCGTCCGAAGCACCATGGGCATGGATTTTCTCGGGCAGATCGGACCGTACATCGATCCAGGACAGGATAACTACTACAACAGCGCCGGTATGTGGAACAGCCATAACGATTCGGACGTCAATATGTTCCTGTGTCCCGGACACCATTTCGTTCCCGGTTCCCATTCCCAGGTGATTTATGGGAATCGGGAACCCTATATCCGTATGGCGCACATCGATTCATGGCGGGTTTACAACTTCACTCTCAGCGTGCAATTTGGCTGGCACCAACTGGACGTCTACCCCACGGGGGGACCGAGACTCCGATTCTGGGGGAACCAGGCCGGTATCATCATGATGGGCGGTCAGGCCGGATCAGGCTCCGGTCGATGGGGCAGACTCGGATGGCGGTGGATCCCGAGAGTCGGCATTTTCCCGCATCCCGGCAACTCCACCAACTATTCCTTCCTCGACGGACATGTGCGCAACATGGGCGATGTTGACCGAATATATCAAGAATTCACTGCGGGGGAAATCGCTTTCAACATGAAAGGCTACGGCTGGGACGCTGACGAAGGCTACGTCAGCTCGCCGTAAGCTTTAATCTGCCCCGGTCAATGTTTCCTGCATGTTGCCGTTTTTCAACGTCTGTCCGCCTCAAGTCCCGCTTCGCTATGGCTCAGCTGAACTCGAGCCTGCGTTTCCGGCAGCAGATAATACCCCACCCTTGCCGTGGGGATCATCGTGCTTCAACCTACCCCCATGGCGGAGAACACCGAGATGGATGCCCCGCCCTCGGAGCGGGGTGGTTTCGCGCTCATGGATAGTCGGTGTGCCTGAGCGGCCATTCCAGGCAAACCCTCGCCAGCCAAACGGCCAAAACGACCTGCAGCGCAAATTGCTGCTTGCATTGTGTTCTTTTAATGAATATCATGCGAGCAGTATTTGAGCAGACCTTTTCAGGATATTGTCGCCGATGGTTCAACCGGGCACCATCAGAGGGGACTCGAAGGCCGATGGGCTTCGCCGTGCTCTGCGTGCTCGCATCGAATCGATGCGGCCCGACGACCAATTGATGAGCGAACCGGAACTTGCGGATCAATATGGCGTCAGCTACAGCACAGTCCGCCGGGTCACAGATCAGCTCGCCCGGGAAGGGTATCTGGAAAAGATCCAGGGCAAAGGTACCTTTGTTGCGGAACGCGAGGGGGCGACTCAGCAGAAATCGACAACAATCATCTATGCCAATCCCTGGCGCGTTCACGGAAATCCTTTCTTCGTCCGCTGCCTTCAGGGCGTGCTCGACGAAAGTGACCGGTGTGGATACCGGCTCCAGGTTTTCCGATGTCCGGAATTCGGCCTGGGCGGACAATCTTTCGAGCAGCTCTGCGACCAGGTCGCCGACCCAAAGGTTCAGGGCGTTCTGATGCCCTGGATCAACGAAACTATGGCCGGGGAACTGCATCGGATCAGTCCCAACCTCCGCATAGTATCGATGTCCACCCGCTGCCCTCCCCCAAATGTCTCTTCGGTCCTGCTCGACGCCGCCTCTCTCGGCCATCTGACATACAAATACGCGATTTCCTC
>JAGXLK010000334.1 GCA_018334735.1 Planctomycetota bacterium
TGGTCATAAGCAGCCGGATCCGATTGGCCCGAAATGTTTCGGAGTATCCCTTTATTTCCCGAGCGAGTGACCGTGAGGTCGCTCGAATCGAAGAGGTGCTTCATAACAAGATTATGAAAGCGGACTTCGGTGAATCCGTTCAGTACTATCGGTTAGATCGGCTTGATCCCGTCTATCGGGAACTGCTTGTGGAACGGCATCTGATAGGTCTCAACCATGCCGAAGCGGATTGGGTCCGAGGGGTGGCGTTTAACGAGGACGAGCGGATGAGCCTGCTGGTGAATGAAGAAGATCATCTTCGCATGCAAGCCATACGCGGCGGGCTTCGTCTGAGAGAAGCATGTGAGAGAGTTTTTGATGTCGAAGCCATCCTGGCAGAAATGGTCCCTTTTGCATTTTCAGCCCGATACGGCTATCTGACTGCTTGCCCGACAAATGTGGGTACGGGGATGCGAGCAAGCGTAATGCTGCATTTGCCCGCTCTGGTGATGTCCCGCGAAATGGACAAAGTTTTGCAGCTTTCACAAGAAGACGGCCTCATTGTGCGAGGATTATATGGAGAGGGAACTCAGGCTTCGGCGGACCTTTATCAGATTTCGAATCAGTTGTCTTTGGGCGTGACGGAAGAGGAAGTGTTGCAGGCGGTCTCGGTCGCAACGGAGCAGGTGGTTGAGCTGGAGCGAGAATCGCGAGAGGACCTGGCTAAACGGTACCAGAAGCGGCTTTCGGAACGGATTGATCGAGCATATAGGTTGTTGAAATCGGCGTCGATGATATCTTCTGAAGAAGCCTTGAATTTGCTTTCGCAGGTGCGCATGGGAATCAAACTTGGATTGGTTAAACAGATCGATGACGAAACGGTTCGCGAGTTGGTTCTCTTGACTTTGCCTGCGCATCTTCAGACAATGGTACAAGGTAAGGAAACTGATAGGTTGGAGCGTAACGAACTGAGAGCATCATATCTCAGAGAACGCCTTATTAATTGAATATAAGCGGTCATTCGGAGACTGAGAAAAAAAGATGTACGATAGATTCACGGAAAAAGCCAAGAAAGTTATAAGTTACGCAAAACAAGAGGCCCAGCGGTTGGGGCATGAATATATCGGTACCGAACATTTGCTTCTCGGCGTGCTCCGGGAAGGTACCGGCATGGCCTATACTATTCTCCAAAGGCTGGATGTCGATCCTAAACGAGTCCGACTTGAAATCGAAAAGCGTGTCCGACACAGCGCCGAAGGCGTTGATTCGGGACAACAATTTCCGTTTGCTCCAAGAGCTCGCAAGTCGATTGAATACGCGGTAGAAGAGGGGAAAAGACTCGGCCAGAATTACGTTGGTACGGAACATATTCTGCTGGGTTTATTGAGAGAGGCAGAAGGAATTGCCTCAAAAGTCATCCGGAATTTTGGGGTTGAATTTGAAGATGTGGAGGAGCAGCTATTTGAGCTTCTGGGCCCCGAACTCGATGCCGATGAAGAAGATGAATTTGATGAACGAGAAGAAGATTCAAAGAGCAAAACCCCTGCTCTCGATTCGTTCGGGCGGGATATGACGGAACAGGCCCGTGAAAACGAACTCGATCCGGTGATCGGACGTGACCAGGAAATTGAGAGAGTGATTCAAGTCCTGTGCCGTCGCAAAAAGAATAACCCGGTCTTGCTGGGCGAAGCCGGGGTGGGGAAGACCGCTATTGTTGAAGGACTTGCCCAGAGGATCGTCTCGAATAACGTTCCCAGCATCCTCCGTGCGCGGCGAATCGTGACGCTCGATCTCGCTTTGATGGTGGCCGGCACGAAATACCGCGGCCAGTTTGAAGAGCGTATCAAGGCGGTTATGCAGGAGGTCAAGAAGGCCCATAATGTCATCATTTTTATCGATGAATTGCACACTCTGGTGGGAGCGGGTGGTGCCGAGGGAGCTATCGATGCTTCTAACGTGCTGAAACCACCGCTTTCGCGCGGCGAAATTCAGTGTATCGGCGCCAGCACGCCTGACGAATATCGCAAACATGTGGAAAAAGACAGTGCCCTGGAACGTCGTTTCCAGCCGATCATGGTGAATCCGCCCAACAAACAGGAAACGGTCGATATCCTGCGTGGTTTGCGTGAATGTTATGAGTCCCACCATATGGTCGAGATCACCGATGCAGCGATCCAAAATGCGGCGGATCTTTCAGGACGTTACGTTACCGGACGGTATTTGCCGGATAAGGCCATTGATGTGATCGACGAAGCAGGTGCGCTTGTTCGTCTCCGCTCGATGAGTGTCCCTCCAGAGGTTTCAGAAATCGATTCTCGACTGGACGAACTCGGCGTGGAGTTGGATCAGGCCGTCCAAGAACAGGATTTCGAACAAGCTGTTTTTTTGCGTAACGAACGGGATAAACTACGGGAACAGAAATCAGAGTGCGAGGAACAACAACTTCTGGATGGTGTCCAGGGCGTTGTGGATGAGGATGTTGTCGCTGAAGTGGTTTCCCGAATGACCGGGGTGCCATTGACGCGGCTCACCGAGGGCGAGGCGGAACGGCTCCTTAAAATGGAAGAAAAACTTCACGAGATGGTCGTCAGTCAGCATGAAGCCGTAGTGGCTGTAAGCCGGGCGATCCGCCGGTCGCGAGCCGGTATGAAAGATCCAAGCCGACCGGTCGCAAGTGTTATCTTTGCCGGCCCAACCGGCGTGGGGAAGACTCACCTCGCACGATCGCTGGCCAAATTCCTCTTCGGCGAAGAGGAAGCGCTGATCCAGGTGGATATGTCGGAGTTTATGGAAAAACACAACGTTTCCAAGCTTGTGGGGGCCCCTCCCGGTTATGTCGGCTACGAAGAGGGGGGACAACTGACCGAACAAATTCGCCGCCGGCCTTACTCTGTGGTTCTCCTTGATGAGATCGAGAAAGCCCATGGTGAAGTCTTCAACATGCTTCTACAGATCATGGAAGATGGCCATCTGACGGATAGTTTTGGCCGGCGTGTGGACTTCCGAAACGTCGTATTGATTATGACATCGAACGTGGGTTCGGAAATTATCCGGAACAGTGCAGGACTCGGATTCCGAAAACAGGATGAGGAAGCCACTTACCAGAAGATCAAAAAACAGGTGATGGAAGAGATCGAAAACCATTTCCGTCCCGAATTCCTGAACCGGCTGGATGATAGCATAGTCTTCCGAACTCTCACGCGGGAAGATCTGCAGCAAATCGTACAGCTGGAACTGGACAAAATTATGGAGCGGCTCAGCAGTCACAAAATTGAACTCGTCGTTACTCAGGGTGCACTTGATGTAATCATTGAGCGAGGTTATAACCCCGATTTTGGTGCACGCCCCTTGAGAAGAGCGCTGGAGTATCTGCTTGAGGATCCGCTCAGCGAGAAGATACTCACGGGAGATCTGGGTACCGGAAAAGTTGTTGCATATCCTGATGGCGACAAGCTACGCTTCGAATCTGAGAAGGCAGACGAGACGGAAAACGATACCAAAGAAGAGACCGCCACAGCGGCGAAGACGTGAGCGCGGCGGTGCTCAATAGTTCGAAGATTTCCAAATACGAGCTTCAATCCCCCGAAACTCCAAAGTCAGGAGTCTGGACCTGGGGTTTGTGGTCCAGTAGTGCAAATGGCTTGAGCAATGGCAGTCGGAACAGCCGAATCCCCTTATACTCGTTTTCGCTTCTTTTTGAGCCTTGCGGTTGAGTTTGCATTCTCCCCCAACGAGTAGCCAGACAACTGCGGAGTCAATTTTACATCGAGGTTTCAGGTAGTCAATATGCCAGTGCTTTTTGCTCTGTGTATTGGAATGACGTTTAAGGCGTTTGCCGAGTCCTGAAAGAGCGCTGCCGACATACCCGTAATAGCCGGGCTGAAAAGTCAGTTTTCCTCGCGCGCCGATGCAAATTGATTGCTTTTGCGGGCCGAGTTTAAGGACCAACACATAGAGCCCCGGTTGATTCTCGATATCAGCGTTTTTGGCCAGCATCATTCCAGAGCCCTCGTTGCTCACGGTGAGCTTGTTGTTCCAGTTCAATGAATGTTTTGCGGTAAGGATGTTTCCATTTTCGGGTGGCGGTCCCAAGACCTTCGCGGATAAGTTTACGATTAACGAAAATTTCGTGTTTGCCACGTTTTACGAAGATATAGGCGAGCGTCCGTCCGTAGTCGTCCCGACGTTGAGGCCCGAATTCGAGTCGAACAGTCCTTCCTGAGGTCCAATCTTGCAGTTTTTTGGTAGCTTCTTTAGCCCAATATTTTACGTGTTTCTGCTGCATAGCAAGCCAGGCGGCCTGACGGTTAAGTTTATTTTTGTTATGGCTGTCGAGAGTATCAACTCCGATGAGACGTACTTTTTTCGTTCCATCGAGCTGAAGGGTGTCGCCATCATACACGAACGTGACTTTTCCAGTAGGACCATTTTTTACGGCCTGC
>JAGXLK010000004.1 GCA_018334735.1 Planctomycetota bacterium
CGATTCTACGTCAAAGTTAGGTCCAACAACGCAAAATGGAAGTTCGAAGTAAAAGTCACCGAATAAAGGATTTATATTAAATCCTTATATCGGCAAACGGACCCTAACTCTCACGCCTGCAGAACTGAAGCCAAATGCTGCGGAGGGTTGCAGCGGAATGTGTGGGGCAAAATCCCGATCGAGCTTCAGTACCACTTGAACGGAAGCTGGGAAAATGACGTGTAATAATCCTTTAACTGACCAAGATGACCATCTCCATACACGAACTGGCCCCGCGTGCCATTCATATGTCGCGTCGTCGGAGCATACGGTCCCCATTTCGACCATATACCATACCGACTGCCAAAATGATTCTTATCGAGATCGCCCGCGCGATTCCACTCAAAAATAAAACCTTTGCTCGCCGAAAAACCTTTTAAGCACCTTAACTGGGCAATTATTTCTCATCCTGCAAATTTCCTTCTGAAAACAGAATCATGACGAATCTATAAATTAGCCTGTTTGAAACTAAATGGCAATCGAGTCTGGCCGGCGCGAGATTGTCTGAAAGGATAGGTAACGCAGTTCTATTCTTCCGGCATACTTAAGGGAACCAATTTCGACAGGATTTCAAGAGCTTTCCGGGGACGTCCTTGTTTCTGGTAAAAATTCGCCAATTTCAGTCGTGCCCGTCTTGCCGACTCCGCATCCTGGGCTGTCTTTACCGCCAGCAAATACTGATACTCCGCGGAATTGCGGTGGCCCGCCTCCTCAAAAACTGCCCCTGTTTTCAGGGCATTAAGCGCGGGATCTTGCTCCACTAATCGTGATAAAATCTGGTTATTGCGAGCGAAGAAATAAACGTCCCCGGCCGAACTCGCAAGATCACATGATTTCTTCAACCACCCCATATTTCCTTTTCCAAGAGGACGTCGCAACGCCAGGTCCGTCAGAAGATGCGCCGTTTGAGACAGTTCTCTTTTCTCGGGAAAAAGCTTAACCAACCGATCTACCGTCCGTGTCACCTGCCTGTCATCCGTAGAATTCTCGCAGACGTAAACCAGCAGCCTTCGAACTTTGTCCATGTAATTCTCAGCAGGAATTACTCGAGCAAGCTCCTCCACCAGAGAAGGCGAGAATCCTTGCTTTTCCAGTCGATCGAGAGCAAAATCGAGGGGTAACTCGAGGGGATTCTGGGCCTTTTCTAAGCCCAACCGCCCGCGGAATTTCTCAATTTGCTTTTCCCGAAAGGCAAGCTTCGCTTTCGTTTGCGCGATCCGTCTTTCTAAAGTTTTTTGCGATTGCTTTACCGCAAACATGACCCGGCGCGCTTCGGCCTTCACGCCCTTTTTCGTATCATCTTTTTCTACCAGGTTTTGAGCTGACACGCCGCGGGCACGTTCCTTTTCCATCTCAGCCTTTAATCTGCCCAAAATCTGGCGAAATGCGGTGAGTTCATTTTTCATCGATGACAAATAGCGGGCAGCCTCCACTCTTGCACGCAGCGGTCCGTTACGGGCGTCCCTTTCTCTCGCCAGTTCCTTCCAGCGTGCCCAGGATCCGGCCGCTTTTACAAACAGTTCGTATTCACGACTGATGTTCAGAGGGTCTTTTCCGCAAAGAATTACCTTCCGATAAAACCGTGCAGACGCTGAATCCCAGCGATCGTGCCATGGATTTTTGGTCAGTTTCTCAAATCTCCGCAACGCTTCTTCCTGTCGGCCTATATTCCAGAGACAGAGTGCATGAAGATATAACCAATGTCTGTCGTGTGGATATCTCTTCCTCCACTCCTCAATGCTTTTCAAAGCGCCAGAGGGATGCGCCCATACCTGCGTGTATGCGAACATCCATTTTCCCCGTCTATCTTTTGGAAATTTTTCGCAATACTTCTTCCACAGGTCAATTCCCCACGTGCCATATATGCGCCTCGCGGCACAAAGATGCACCGGATTCGGGTCCGCTTCTCTCTTGCTCCCTTCTCGGAACTGAGGATGACAGGCGAAACGCCAGACGTTCCCCGTAAGCCGCTCAAAGCTATCTTCCTGCCGCGTCAGAGCCAGGCCCATCACCCATTCAAAGGTTTTCTGAGCTTGAATTTGTCCGAGTCCATCGGGCAATTGTTCCTTTTCAAAAACGCGAATCGCCAGACGTTTTGCTTTTTCGGCCTCAGGTGATTCCGGATATTGATTGACAAGGCGCTCGACCGTTCGCCAGGCGCTGGAAGTCTTGCCGCGCTTCAATTTCGCATGAGCAAGCCTGAACAACGCGTTGGCCTTCACACTGGATTTGATTTTGTCCAGCTGCCGCAGATATTTTTCGAATAAAGTCATTCCCTTCGGGCCGACCGGCAACAGCTCGATGGAAATTGCCCGTATGATGTCGGGGTTATCCGGGATTTCCGCCACAATATCGGTCAATTCCTGTTTCAATCCTTCATTCCCCGCACGTTTCATCTCATGCAACCTGTTCCGCCGCACAAAAAAAACCTCTGCCTCGTCTGGATGATGCCTTAAAAACGCATCATGCCGCGCAACACTCACTTCCGGCTTCTCGAAAATGCCGAGGCGAGCCAGAGCCAGACGGCTTGACGCATTGGGAGGCGAGATTGCCTGGAAATGCTTCTCCAGGCGTGCGGCCATCGGAATGATGACTTCCGTCTGGACTTTTTTCCAGAACCCAGCCCCGTGCTGTCTTATCTGGCAAGCAAGCTCAACCAGCTTTTCATCACGCGCATCTGCTATATTCTGGTAGCGTCTTAAATTCCTGCGAAACAAGTTCGGCCGGTCAGCCTCGATGGCCTTTTTGCACGCTTCTAAGCAAGTCTGCGCTTCCATCTTCGTATCAAAATGGGAATGCAGGGCCGCCAGCACATCAGCGCCTTCCGCCCCTTCGTTCAACTCCAGCTTTTCAATCGTTTCCAGGGCCTCACGTTGTTTACCCGAATTTTCGGCACATTGCTCCAGGGCAACTGCAAATTGATCGCCGGGAAACCCGGGATATCGACACCAATTGTTAGCGGTATTGGTCAACAAACTGAACGCTCTCGTTACATTTTCACCAGGCGGAGCTTTTCCCTGTCGCATCAGTTTTGCCATTGCCAATGTAGACTGGGCGATCCCTACAACATCCCCTTTCTCGACTGCACGTCGGCGCCACCCATAAGCATCCTGCCACTGCTCTGTCTTTTCGAACCACTCCCGCCAAACTCTGACTGCCCAACCAATTTTACGAGATCTCTCCTCCCCCGGCAGCAGCTCATGTTTCTGCTCGAAATCTGCTTTGCCAGGCCTGCCAAGGTAATGCGACAGTAACTGATAGTTAAAAGGGTCTTTTTGCACCAGCTCCAGAAGTTTCGTTTTCGTCAATTCCTTCAAAGCTGTTTCAAATATCCGTTTTCTCACAGCCCTCGTTGTCAGCTCGGCAAATTCCCGCACTGCGGGGCGCGGATTTTCCGGCTGAGACTTTTTGAGCCATTGTGCATAATCCAGATGCCAATCCTCCCTGTATTCAGCTTTCAGAGCCTTATTGAAATAAGGCCCTGCATCGCCCGCATAGGATGCTCCTGAAAGCAATCGAGCGGCCTCGATATACCCTTCGCCCGGAGGCGTATGGGGCAAATTCTCCCATTTTGCGTATAGAAGCGCAGCCGAAGCGGGATCCTGAAGTTGGCTGCGGCTGATCTGAGCTGCCTGCCACAGGGCACGGTCCGCTCCCGCAACCCGTCCGTTCATACGACCGCTTCCATCATCGTCGGGATATTTCTCAGCGTATTGTTTATAGTAATGAATAGCGGCCGCCGGGCCTCGCGGATAATCGTGCGTCAGACGACAATAGAATCCCCATTCGCCTTCAGCCTGCGTAATTTTTAGAAGAATGTCGTTTTCCCCTTTTTTCAGGACAACCGGCATAACATCCTGCGCGGGCTGGGCAGGACGATACACTTCTTTGCCTGAAACTTCCTTGCCATTGATCCAAATTTTGAAACCGTCATCTGAGCCAAAGAGAAGCCATGCTCTTTTCTGTTTTTGTGAGACAACACTCGTCCATGCATAAGCCACCGCATAGGAGTTGGGGGCGAATAGCCCTTGCAGATTGATCAACCCATCTTCGGCCCGAGCATCAGCAGGAACACGACGCCATCCCGCTTTCTGTGTGTCAGAAACCTGATATTTGGCATCGAGGTCAACTCCTTTCTCAGGTGGAAATGCCCGATCGAAACCGCTTTGATATGCATTTTCAGCATGTTCAGCCACAGAAAACGGTCCGACCACATACCAATCTTGCATAAACCCGGGTTCTACGTCTCCCGGAAACATCTCGGCCAGAATCCCGAGCTGATTGTACAGATCGGGGACCCGGGGATCTTCAGGATAAGATTCGAAAAAGCGTTGTGCCCCGTCATGAGCGCGCGAGTAATTGCGCACGATTTTCGCAGCAATCTGGAACTCTTTGAGGAGCGCTTGCCGGGCCAGAGGCGAATCTTTGTCGCCTCGGTGCACCGACTCATAAGTCAACATCGCCTGTTCAAAATTGCCCAGTCCTTCCTCGGCCCTTCCCCGATGGAAACGCGCCCGAACGGCAGCTGCTGAATCGGGCGCCACCGCAATAAAACGCCCCAAACGTTCTTGAGCAGGTGCCAGTTTTCCATTTTCTACAAGTTCGATGGCGTACAGCAGTTCTGCTTCACGCCGGCGTGGCCAATCGGGATTTTCGTTCAGGAACCGCTCCAGACCGCGAAGTGCCTGACGGTGTTCGTTCTGTTGCACCATACGATGCAATTCATCGTAGCGCGCTGCCGGATCATTTTCGTCGGGGTTTTGCTCCGCTGCCTGCACAACAAAAACAAATAAAATCCCCAGGAACAGCACCTTCATCCACCAACCCGGCATCAGCATACAAATCCTCCTCTTACGCGCAACTCACGGCCAATCTGTTCAACTGGGGTATACCGATGGTAATTCTGTCGGCGGATGAATGCAAACTTCAGGGTTCTATTCGCGGCGAGCAGCCCGCGTTTCTTCAATCCAGTTATCGAGATGCTCTTCAAGATCCTCGGCCTTCTGTTGATCCTCCGTCGCGACCTCCTGCCGCCAGGCCGGTGGGTTGGCCGCGGTATTCAAGAGGCTGCGATGTTCTCCCGGGTCAGCGCGGAGATCGTAGAGTTCGCGCACGACAGTATTTTTCTCGAGATCGGCGGGGTCTCGGCCGGCGCGGAGCATAATGTTCTGGCATCTTTGCTCCCAGTCGCTGTGAAGTTCATCCGGGTCCACATGCAATTCCAGCCGGATAAATTTGTAACCGAGGCTCTGGACCGCAAAATGATCGAACTGAGGATCCCCTCCTTCGGCCTGGTGATCGTGGACCGTATGGGAACAAACAAATTCGCGGGCATGACCTCCCTCTCCGAGCATCCGGGGCAAAAGATTTTCTCCCTGTGCTTGTTCAAAAGGAGGCACGCCGGCAATCTCGCAGATAGTGGGGGCAACATCTACCGTCTCCACCAACCCGTCCACGACTCGTTCCTTCGGAAGTTGGCTCGGACAGTGAAAAATCAGCGGGACAGAGAGTATTTCGTTGTAAAGGTTTACCTTCTTCTCATAGAACCCGTGTTCGGCAAATTCTGTCCCGTGGTCCGAGAAAATCACGATGAGAGTGTCATCGAATATCTCCATGCCTTTCATGGCTGAGAAAGCGCGTCCCAAATGGTAGTCGACATAGGATAGTTCCGCTTCGTACTGATTGTGATAGCTTGGACCCCATATTCCGGGCCAGGGCTCGGGTGGCTCCCAGGGCTCGTGGGACGCATTCACATGGACGTAAAGGAAACATGGCGAATCTTCGTGGTGCTGGCGGAAATTATCTGCAATCCAGTCCGCAGTCCATTCCATATGCTGGTTGTATTCCTCACAAGCATCGTAGCGATCGAAACCGCGGTCGTAGTCATATTTTGCCCCGCCGCCGTAATTATTGGGATTCACCCCGCCAAAACACGCATAACCCGTGGCTTTCAAATGTTCGGCCAGGGTAGTCACACTTCTCGGGATTGGCCTGTCTTCACGCAGCAAAAGGCAGCCATGTGTCAACGGGTAGAGGCCCGTATGCAATGTCACATGTTGCGGCAGAGTCCAACCGCAGTTACCCACAGAATCCACAAAACGAACTCCTCTATCGGCGAGGCGATCGATATTCGGAGTTATCTCACGGGAATATCCGTAACAACCGAGATGGTCTCGACGGACGGTATCGAGGGCGATTAGAAGAATATGAGGGTGCTCCATAGCGATTTCCTTTTCAAAACAGGGCCAGATGGGAAGTCGAACAAGAAGAATTGGAACAAACGTTCATTCTTTGTAGCGCATGGAATAGCCGGCTTCCTGGTATTTCCGGTATCGTTTGCGACTCAATTCGTGCAACTCATCGTCATAAACTTCCGCCAGGTCATAAATTTTGTCGAATTTTTCGATATCGTCCAGAGCATGTCCGCCGGCGGCTTCGATCAAAACATCTGCCTCCCCGATTGGTTCATCTCCGCAGTAAATGAGAACCGGTTCAATAATAGGCTCCCGGGCTTCGTCGGCCAGGAAATGCGGAATAAATCTTCGATCTTCAAACGTCCATATCTTTTTGTCGAGTTGTTCTCCATCATCCCGCGTAGCGACATGTATGGCAGCCGTCTCGCCATTTTCGTAGCATTTTTTGACATACTGGGCAACCGCTGCCCACTTGTCTTGTGGAGAATCCAGCCTGACAAACGCGGCGATTTTATCATCGCTTTCGGCCATAATTAAAAGACTTCCCGTAACGAGATTTCTGGGTCAACGCCCCTGGCGAATAAGCGCCATCGCTTCCGAACGCGTCGCATTGTTCTCCCGGAATATCCCGCGGACAACACTGGTAACAGTAATAGAACCGGGTTTTTCCACCCCGCGCATAGTCATACAGAGGTGTTCCGCTTCGACCACCACCATAACACCTTTTGGTGCCAGAGAATGCATGAGGCTATCAGCGATCTGACGCGTCATGCGCTCCTGAACCTGCAACCTCCGTGCAAACACTTCCACAACACGGCCCAGTTTGCTGAGACCCGTGATACGATTCCCTTCGGGGATATAAGCCACATGCGCTTTGCCATGAAAAGGCAAAAGGTGATGTTCGCAGAGAGAATAAAATGGGATATCCCGGACAAGGACTACTTCATCGTATTCCTCCCCTTTCAAGACCTTGACAACATCTTCAGTGTCTTGCTCGTATCCTTTGAGGACTTCCGCATACATCTCAGCAACCCGGTGCGGGGTCTCTCGCAAACCGTGGCTTGTGGGGTCCAGTCCCATTCCTTCCAGCATTGAAGTAACAGCTTTTTTGATTTTATTTTTGTCCAATTGTGCACTTTGCCTTTCGGAAGAACATCTATACATCTTTTGAACCGCGCTTCCTGGTATCGTTCAGAATTTCCGTCCGGTGAATAACCTCTTTCATTTGCCGGACCGCTTCTCGTATTCCGGTAAAAACCGATCGGGCCACTATGCTATGCCCGATATGAAGTTCGTGAGGGCCAAAAGCCCTGACAACACCAGCGACATTGTTGTATGTAAGACCGTGTCCGGCGTTGACAGTCAAACCAGCTTCTCGCCCTTTCTGGGCACCCTCGACGAGAGTCTCTAACTCCGCGTCGCGGTCTCTCAGTTCGCCATTGGCGTAGGGCCCTGTGTGCAATTCCACAAAATCCGCTTCGAGGGACGCTGCCATCTCGATTTGATCGGGTTCAGCATCAATGAAAAGACTGACGGGAATACTTTTTTCATGGAAATCTGGCAGGACTTTCTCAAGTCGATCTTTTTGAGAAATGACATTCAGTCCACCTTCAGTGGTAACCTCCTGGCGGTTTTCCGGCACAAGTGTAACCATATCCGGGCCAACTCCGAGCGCTATTTGCACAATCTCGTCCGAGAGTGACATTTCGAGATTCAGAGGTACCGAAACGGTTTCTCGCAGAAGCCGTAGGTCGCGGTCTCCAATATGCCGCCGGTCCTGCCTCAGATGGATTGTGATCAGATCAGCGCCACCCAATTGGGCTTCGGCAGCCCCCCATACAGGATCCGGCTCGTATGTCTGGCGGGCCTCACGAATTGTCGCAACGTGGTCAACGTTTACCCCGAGTAGACTCATAGTGCTTTTCTCCCAACACCAGATGTAATCGCAAAATGCGCTCCAGGGATAGTGTTACTCAACCTTATTGCTCAGTTCAACTGTGACCTGTTGGGGTTCTGTCCGGATAACCTCCACATCGCCTTCGTCAGGCGGCAACACGTGTATTCTTTCTTTGTACAGAGCACTGCCACCGGGTTCAATCTTCTCTTCAGTCAGGGTACGAAGATCAACGTAAACCATCAGGCCTTCGGGCTCAACCCGGTCGAGTTGATGGGATAGTCCGCGTAAAACGACTGTCGCGTGCGATTCTTCTTCCGGTATTTTTACTCCGTACGGAAAGCTCAGCGGCCTCACAATCTGTACCGGAAGGCCTTCCAGAACCCGCTCCTCGTCTTGTCCCGCCACTTCAACATACGCCGCAACCTGGGGAGGATCAGCTTTCACTGAAGTCGAGACCTCAAGCCCTTCAGCAAGTTCAACTTTTCTTTGTTTGACAAGAGGCACCACACGCCGCAGGTCACTCCGGGCGTCCCAGACCGATATCGGGTGGGTCATAATCGCACTCATCTCGTTCAAACTCACACGAGGCCCCTGCACAACAACTTCCTCGGGGATACTGTTTTTACCACGAATTTCATACCCTTCGCGTGGTCGTCCAGAAGTCAAAATTTCGACGGGGAGAGTTCGCGATTCCACAGGACTAATGTAAACCGTAAGAGCTTCCGGTTTTACATTTTGTATACCCATCTGCACCAGCTCGGTCGCCGGGATGTTCAGCCATTTGCCCTGAATCGGTAGTTTTCTCAAACCGCCTTTGATTTCCTCGCCACCAAATCGCCCCGTCATCTGGAGGAAATTCTGATTCGCCTCCTCCTGACGTCTCTGAATAAGATACTGAGGACCCGAAAACCGAATCTGAACTCTGTTGTGGCTCTGGTAGACGAGCTCATACCCCTCAGGAACATCCACAACCACGGGGACACGAAGGTTCGCCTCTTCTTTCAAACGGTTATTGGCATAGAACCATAGTGCGACAGCGATAGCCAGCGCGATGAGTTTTATCACCGCGTTCCCAAAAATAAGCTGACGCAAATTCTTGAACATACCGGCACTTTACTCCGTAACGAGGGGCTCCGCCGCAATATCTTCCAGCGCGCGCCGCAAAGCGCGCTCGTCTAAATCCTGCTGGATTGCGCCTTTCACAGCGAGTGAAACCTGACCCGTTTGCTCGCTCACAATAATTGCCACCGCATCCGACTCCTCGCTGATCCCAATACCAGCCCGATGTCGCGTCCCCAGCTCTGTCGAAAAATGCGGGTTATCCGTCAGAGGAAAAAGGCAACCGGCCGAGGCGATTCTTTGATGACGTATGACAATGGCTCCATCGTGCAGGGGCGTTCCTGGCCAAAAAATCGTCTTTATTAGCTCCGCACTCACTTCACTATCGAGACGAACGCCGCGTTCGACATAACTTGAAAGGCCTACCTGCCGTTCAATAGCAATCATGCCCCCAATTTTGTTGCGGGCCAGGCTAAAGGTCGCTTCCACAAGTTCGTCAGTAAAATGGCCGTGCGGACGGAAAAACATGCTGAAAAGTGGATTCTGCCCGAGACGTATCAGCGCACGACGTATTTCCGGCTGGAATAAAATGAACAACGGAACCAGCACAACGGGAGCCAGTCGGGTCAGAACCCAGTTAACTGTTTCCAGCGGGAACCAACGGGTTACAAGAATTGTCACCAGCAGCAAAACCCCCAAAAATACAGTAAGCCCTTTAACAATTCCCACACCACGCGTGCCCTGAAGCAACCGCAAAAAACCGTAGACCAAAAGGAATATAAGGAATACCTCGAAGCCTGCTTTCATCAGAAACAGACTCCGGATATTAAACCATTGCAGGATCTGATTGAAAAGCTCGCTTATTGCTTCCATTGAATCCCCCGACGGATCGCCTCACTCATCTTCACAACGTCTTTTGCGGGCTCCACATCATGAACTCTCACCATGTGGCATCCCGACATTGCTGCGCAGGCCACTGTCGCCAGTGTGCCGTATAACCTCTCATCTTTGTCCGCATCCAGAACAATTCCAATTGTCGATTTCCGTGAAGTCCCAACCATCACCGCACAACCCAGAGCGTGAAATTCGTGAAGTCGACGCAACAATTCGAGATTATGCTGAGGGGTCTTCCCAAATCCAAATCCTGGATCCACAAAAATACGGTTCCGGTCAACTCCATCATCGACCGCGTACTCCACCCGTTCTTCAAGCCAGAGCGCTATATCACCAACTACTTCTTTATAACTGGGATCTTCCTGCATCGTTTTGGGTTTTCCCTGCATGTGCATTAAACAAACGGGCACCCCACGATCTGCCGCCAGAGGTGCCATCTCCGGATCGGTCCTCAAAGCGCTGACGTCGTTGATGATCGCAGCTCCCGCATCTAAAGCCGCCTCCGCAACAGGCGCCTTCTGGGTATCAATGCTCACAACAGCATTTGTTTCTCCCGTAATTTCTTCAATAACAGGTATAACCCGTCTCTTCTCTTCCTCCTCGTCCACTGGTTCGCTTCCCGGACGGGTGCTTTCTCCCCCGACATCAATGACATCCGCTCCCCGTCGCACCATTTCCAGAGCATGTTCCGAGGCAACATCCGGACGAAAAAATCGTCCTCCATCACTGAAAGAATCGGGGGTGACATTCAAAACCCCCATTATCAGAGGTGCCGCTTCGGTATCCAGCACCTTTCCTGATGCTAATTCTATCCGGCGGAGCGGTCTTTCGTGCCATGGCCCCTCCAGGGCCTCTGTTGTCCTGGAAGACATATCCAATCCCCTTCTGATAGTTCGGCTTACAACATCCCCTGAACTGTAATTAACTTCGTCCCAAATTGCAAGGTCAGGGACATATTAACGTCGGGAATACCGGCATTAAACTCTCCCGCATTCTGCCTTCTGAGAATCAAAAAAACCGTCAGAAAAAAGGGGAAATATGACGAAAGAGAAATTACAGGTTTTTTCTTAACCTCAAATGAACCCTGACCTCCTTGTTTCTCCCTGATTTCTCTGGCATATTGGTAAGTAAGTGTCCGAGCGCTACTTTACAATTGCAAAAACAAAATGACAGAACTCTCCCTCTACGATTACGAGCTTCCGGAAAACCTCATTGCTTCCGAACCCGTCGACCAGAGGGACGCCTCGCGCCTGCTCTGTATTGAAAAACGGACTGGAAATCTTCAACATCGCCGTTTCCACGAGATTACAAATCTTCTGAATCCCAGCGATGTGCTCGTCATTAACGACGCCCGAGTCATTCCCGCTCGCCTCCGGGCTCATCGCGCTACCGGGGGAAAGGTCGAAGTTCTGCTCGTCAGACGCGCCGATGGACGCCCCCCCGCAGCAGCGGGAAACCGCCTCCGCTGGATCGTCATGCTTGGTTCAAGCGGTTCCTTGCGCGAAGGAGAAAAGCTGCATCTTGATTCCTGCCCCGGTTCGATTCGATTGATCAAAAACCAGGGGAAAGGCTACTGGACTCTGCAAATCCATGGAGAAAGTTTGACTCTCGACGATATATTTGCGGCGGGCAATATGCCGCTCCCACCTTATATACGCCGCAAACGACGACAGCTGGGGCAACCCGAATCTCAGTCTGAAATTGACCGGGAACGTTACCAGACAGTATTCGCCGAGCGTCCCGGAGCGGTTGCAGCACCGACGGCCGGGCTTCATTACACAACAGACCTGCTGAATCAACTCCGCAATAAAGGCGTACAGGTTTGCCCGCTCTCGCTGATGGTCGGGCCGGGCACATTTCAGCCCATTCGAACTGAACGGGTGGAGCAGCACACCATCGACCCGGAATTTTACCGTCTACCGCACGGGTCCGCAGCTATTATCCGCACTGCGCTCGAAGAAAAACGGCGAATCGTCGCAACCGGCACCACCTGTTGCCGTGTCCTGGAATATGTCGTTCGAGAAAAATCTCTGGCAGGTCATGCTGGCTGGACGGATCTTTACATTCACCCGCCCTTTGAATTCCGCGTGGTGGATGCCCTCATTACAAATTTCCATCTGCCCAAAAGTAGCCTTCTGGTCCTTGTCAGTGCATTCGCTGGTCGCGAAAATATCATTAACGCCTACAAAGTGGCCGTGGAAGAAGGCTACCGATTCTACAGTTACGGAGACGCCACTTTTATCTCCTGACACCATTATCAAGTGTGGCCACAATTCTCAAAGCTCTTCGCGCTTCGGTTTGATCCTGGTAAGCCCAAATGCGCGGTTGAGCCGTTCCCTGATTTTGTCCCGGGTCTCCTGGCCCAAATCGGGACAATCTCTCATGCGTTCAAGTGGCTCATAAACCTGATCGATGCCTTCCCGTATCCCCTGGTAAAGGACATCCAGTATATTCTCGCGGGTTCGCTGCACGACTTCATCTTCCGCGTCGAGCGCTATATTGGCTCCTATCTTCCCCAGCGCTTTCAGAATGGCTACGCGGCGTTCCTCGTCTTGCTGATCCGCGTTCTCCCACTCGTCTATCATCTGCTCCGCGGTCTCGGTGCAGAGTTCCTGCATTTCACCGCTCTCATCGGGCGCGGAACATATTTCTCCGAGACTTCTAACAACCCCCACTTTATTCAGACACTTCAGAAGAGACCTCGCCAGCCGTATTCTCATTTGCGTATCCGCATGTTCGTAGCACGCGGTACTGGACATTGCCTGCACCAGAGCACCCACACCGGCCGGTCCCCAAACAATACGGACTTTCGAAACGCCTTCCCAGAGCACCAGCAATCGTTTTGCAATTTTCCGGCGCAACTCCGCATCTGCCCCCTCACTCACGGCGATACGTTCAAGCCCCCGGACAACCGATGGCAGTACACGGGTGTTGAACTCCACTTCCGAGCCGAATTCGTAAACGGTTCCGTCGGCCGTATCCCTTTCGATCCCCAGAACAGCAGGCGCCCGAGCCGTCAGGATGCTGTCGAACATATTAAACAGGTCTTTCTGCTGCTCAATTTCGGCATTCGGGGAACCTGCCATGATCCCAAGCGCCTCGAATATATCAAATGAGTACGCCACTTTTCCGATTCGGTCCTGTAATTTATTCAGTGCCTCAACGAACCACTTCTTCCCCGCATCGCTGTAACCGCACAGACAAGCCAGGGCAATGGTGAAACCTCCATCTTCTGTATCTTCGTCCTCCAGCAGCTCAATGCAAAATTCGTGGATCTCCTCCAGCGGTTCATCCGGAAGCTCAGGTCCCCAATCGCGCGCAATGTGTCCTATGCTCCGGAATGCAGGCTCGATACTTTCCTGGGGAAAACGCCTTTTTACGTAGGACACGAGGGGTTTCAGCGCCACCGGCCCGATCTGTTCAAGCGTGCGCGAAATAATATCGATTGTCGCCTGCATCTTGAATTCATTCATATGGGACAGAAGTTCAGTAGCAACCTGCTCCTGCAAATCGTCATCCACACGGGAATCGGTCGGGCAGGTGGCTTCCAGTATCATACGGCGGATCGAACGTTCTCCCACCTGAAGCATGTCAACCAACACGCGAACAGCTTCGTTCAGTGTTTCACGGCTGACCTCGCCCTCGGAACAAAGCACATCGATAAGCCGCACCAGTTCCGCACGACGACGCCCGCTCTCCTCATAAATTCGAGCCTGCGCCGCGTCAACCGCTGCTTCCCCCATTCTCAAAAGCCCGTATCGCAGGTATGATCTTTGATCTTCCGGCAAATCGGGATCAAGTATCGCTGAAACTGCTGCCTTCGCCAGTTCCTCGACCCGTTCCGGGCTCTCCGCCATATCACCGAGGGTCCGGATAATGTAGGAACGCACGCGTGCGTCCGTACTGCGGTCCAGCTCTTTCCAGAGCACATCCTCAACGAGTTCCTCGTTGTGCTCGTGGCAGACCTCGAAAGCGTTATCGACAGGCACTGATAACTCGGTAAAATTGCGCGTGAGCTGCCGCAACGCAGTTTGAATGAAATTTTCGGTTTTCTCGCGGCTCAAAGCCAGCACATCAGCAGAACTCTGAATCAAAGACAAAAGCTTACGCAAAATATCCGGATCATCCGTGTCATCAAATAGCTGGAGAACAACCGCCAATCCGATACCGATTTCGGCATCTTCGGCATCTTTTATCAACGCCCCCAACCGTTCCAACGCATACATTACTTCGTCGTGGTCTGCCTCAAAAACGCGTCGAACACACTCAGCAAGTTCAGTCCGAAAACCGATCTGTTCCAGGGACCTCACAGCCTCACGCCTGATCGCCACAGAAGCCGAAGAGTCGATCAAAACATTCACAAACACGTTCGCTTTTTCCGAGCCCGGCAGGGGAACAAAAACCAATTTTCGGAGAGCTTCTATGCGTTCCTCATCATTTTGGCTTGTGAGCGCACTTAGCTTAATCTGTGCCACTTCTTCCGGGGCGAAAAGTTCTTCAGTTTCCTTTCGGCTGATCCCTCCCGCGGGGCTTTTAATCATAGATGTGGGCTCTTCCTTACCGGCCGCCGTCCTTGCTTCAGCCGCGAGAACATCGTCTTCCAGAGCCACCGTGCGCCATCCGTTTTCCCCTTCAACCAGACGTAAAAGCTCGGCATCTTCATATCCCTTCTCCGCCGCCCGCTCCTGTATCCAGCTTTCAGTTAGATTCTCCGGCTCTTTCAAAAGAGATTTATGGAGCAACAGGTCTTTGACACTTTCTTCCGAACCAGCACTTTCAAGTATAGTTTCCGAGACGTCAATTTTTTTCGCAAGCAGAGCCACAATGCGGGCTGCCAGGCGTGTGTTCAGCCCGTATCGGTTCGTCAATGCATCCCGGTCGGTGGTTCGCTCGCCTTTCATATCCCTGCTTTCATTCGATGGTAACGCTGCGTTTGCGGTCTACGACACGCCCTATCAATACCGCTTCGTCGCCTTCGTCCCGAAGCATACGCATGATATTTTGCTCGTAATATGGAGCGACGATCATCACGAGGCCGATCCCCATATTAAATGTTTTATACATCTCCTCATCGGGAACTTCGCCCAGCTCCTGGATTACGTTGAAAATCTGCGGGCGCTCCCAGGTATTGCTATCGATCTCGATCGCACAATTCGCCGGTAGAATCCGCTCCAGGTTCGCGGGCAATCCACCGCCCGTAATATGTCCCATCCCGTGAACGGTTTGTTTCACGCGGTAATAATTCAGGACCCGTCGAACCGATCGAGCATAGATGCGTGTCGGAGTGAGCAACTCGTTCGCCACGGTCGTATCAAGCCCATAATCGGCGAGTGAACTATCGGGTTTCATACTTTCCTGTTGAAAAAACAATTTCCGGACGAGACTGTAGCCATTGGAGTGAATGCCGTTCGATTTCAAGCCGATTACGCCATCTCCGGGCTCGATTTGTTTCCCCTGGATCATGCTGTCGCGCTCGATGACCCCCACAACAAATCCAGCCATGTCGTACTCTCCCTCGTCGTAAAAGCCCGGCATCTCGGCCGTCTCGCCGCCCAAAAGAGCACAATCGCATTGGCGACAACCGTCCGAAATCCCCCTTACCACATGGTAAAGGGTGTCATCTGCCAGTTTCCCCGTAGCGATGTAATCAAGGAAAAACAGAGGTTCCGCCCCGATCACAACGATATCGTTGACGCACATCGCGACGAGATCAATCCCGACTGTGTCATGCCGCCCGCTCATAAAGGCGACTTTAAGCTTCGTGCCCACGCCGTCCGTGGAACTAACGAGAACCGGATGCTTATAGTCCCTGCGCCAGAGTTTCCCTTCGAAATCAACCGAGAACAGTCCGGAAAAACCACCCGGCTGAGGAACCACGCGGCCGTCAAACGTTCTTTGCATGAGTCCCTGGATTGCTTCGGCAAACTGCTCGCCTTTTTCGATGTCGACTCCGGCATCTTTATAGGTCACGGGAGACATATCGATCTTCCTTTAGAAGCGATTTCGGGCCAAAACGGGCGCACAATTGTCACCATAACCGCCTTATCTCTACGTAATTATATCGGCCCGGCCCAAAGTTTCAAAACAGGCCGCCCGATCAGAAGCCCTATGCGAAAGTAATCGATAGTCATTACCTCAGTTGATCGCGCTTCATTCGCGTGTCTCCGTTGATCCCCTCTGCCTCCGTCCTTTTCCCGTATCGTTTCGTGTCTGCCCTGAGCTCCCTTCCGTTCGCCGTTCTCTCCTGCTCTTTATGGTCTTCGGGGGAATGCGTTTTCGTTCGTAGGTGCTCGCGACTCCCACTTAATAACCTGACCACACTAAGCTCTGTCGCCCCACAACTTAAACCCATGGCCAGAGTTCAGCCCATCTTCAGTACGTTATTCTAAGCGCATTACTGTCCTGCCAACTCACGCAAAAGATCGACCACCCGGGTCTTATTGGCCTTTCCCCGGGCGACCTCCCGTACGAGAGCTTCCAGTCTATCATCCGGCTCGACAGACACCCCGTTCATTTTCAGAAAAACCAGAGCGGACGCAAGTCCTGTGCGTTTATTGCCGTCGACAAATGGATGATCCTGGACAATATAATAAAGATAAGCGGCCGCC
>JAGXLK010000335.1 GCA_018334735.1 Planctomycetota bacterium
TCCGTGGCGTTCGATTTCAGTGTGAATTCCTGACTCTTCAACGTCGTTTTCGTCCTGCTGTTCGGTGACGCCGGTTTCGGTCTTTTCTTCGTCAGCCATGCGTGAAATCCTCGGGAGGGTTTGACAAAGGGGAGAAGTATTGAAAAATCTGTTTTACAAGAAAAAAACAGGGAGCACATCCCTGCTTTGTGTACCTTACATCAGATTGCCCTAAAAAGTCAAGCCGGATCAAATAGGTCAGCCTGATACCTTGGGCTTGCAACTGCAGCAGCAGCAAGCGCTTACATTGGGGACGTTTTTTTAGGGGCCGCCCTGGACCTGGATATAAAAAAAGGCCCCAGCTTGTGCGAGAGTGCGTTCCCCGGAATATTTCACGACGCAGTTAACGCACCGAGAGCTGTAAGTTGTAGTTGGCAAGACGACAGGGTCAAAAATTTAAGGCGCGACCGTCTGGAAACGACAGGAAAAGAAAAGCACATTGATGCACACGTAAAAAGGTGTTGACACAGCAGCCTTTCAACTATACAGGGAATATGTGCTTTGTCAGGCGGCACTTGAGATACGGGAAACGTCTGTGCTTACCTTCCGCCCGGGTACCGCGCCGGCAACGCTTGAAACAGGCGCGTTAACGGCTTTGCTCATGCCGCAATATATTTATATAGGCGATCAGCGACGAGAGATTATGCTGAACGTAATCGATGCGTATCTCACTACGGGTCAAACTGCGGCGAAACCCGCCCATGGCCTTTGCGGGGTCAGGGAGGTGTATCGCGCATTCAGGTGTGTACTGAGTTTGCAACTGAAACCGAATGCCAAGTTCAATGTTATTGCGAAAAATCCTGGCCAATTCGGCATTGCCAAAATCACGTTCCAGCTTGAAAGCTGCCCCGAGACCTTCGCTGCGTGTTGCTGTTGGTGTGCTGCGGGGAGGACGATAATAACTGCCAAGCCAGTCAGGAACCTGGGGCTTTCTGTTTTGTTTGCGCACCATAGCACTGGCGAGTCGGCGAGAATGGCTCAACAGACCCGAATGTGACCTTCGTCTGTACGTTTCGTAGAGGGCATAGAGAACCCAATGATCGTGAAAAAGCATCTCGGCTGGCTTATGTTGCTTGATTTTTACCTGATAATGCGCGCCTCGCTCCGCCGCATCAAGCCATTTTTTTTGCCTGTCCACTTCGTAAAGGCGCGTGAGCCCCAAAATGGCTTCCCCGGGATAATAGATGGATTGGAACGCCGCTAATTTTCCCGAAGGCAGAAAGGCTTTGTGAATGGTGAAATGACCGTTTTCCGCCTGTGTGCTTGTTATCCACCGTGCCAGATCTCTGGCAACAGGCAGCAGGTCTTTGTCACCGGTAGCTCTGACATATTGGGCAAAAGCAAGAACTCCCAATCCATTTGCGCCAAGCGCTATGGCGTTCCCGGAAGGCAGAATGGTTCCCTTCTGGCCTTCAAAACCGACGGGTTTTATGCGATCTCGCATATATTGTAAAGCCCGGCGCGCTGCATCGAGAAGTTTTTTGTCTTTTGTTAGTTCGTAAAGCTCCAGCATTGAATAGGTCGCTCCTGCGTGCCGGATTATGTTGTAGTCGTCGGGGATTTTGTCTTTACCTGCGATATAAATGTAGTCGAACTGCCCGTCTTCCCGCGTCGCACGGGTGAGGTATTCTCCTCCGGCGCGGGCGGATTGCAATAGAAGCTCCTCGGAAAGAGAGGGGAACTGCCTGTGTCCCCGGAATAAGTGTACAACTTTGTCTCCATCGGTAAAAAATCCATCGGTGCGGAACCGATAAGCCAGCAAAGCATCTTTTTCCATTAATGTGGCAAATTTCTGGCCTCGCTCCGTGTGCTGACCGAGATAGGCAGCAATTCGGTCAGGATCCAGATGCCTGGTTTTGTCAACAAGTGCTCTGTGGATTAACTCGTCGGGTAATAAGGCCATCCGCGGATTGGGACCAAACGCTATGCCCCAGAGACTGCAGTCGAGCGCCAGAGCCTGTCGAAAATTGATAACATGGGGGTGCTTTTCAGAGGTGGTTACAAAATCAACTTTAATCCACTTTGCATTCGAACCGGTTCCCCCGCGCTGCTGGATAGATTCAACGCTTTGTGCCAGGGCTTCCGATAGGGTAGGACCGCGTCCCATAGCGACAGTTTGGTTTTGTGCCCCGTCGCTGGTTGTGACAAAAACGATTTCAACAGGACGGCTACCCTGGTCGTGCGGCAACATAGCTGAAGCATCGTCCTGAAGCATAGCCGCCACATTCCGCACACGTTCGATTTTTTCTGCTTCATTCAGCGGCAGGGATCCCTGAATGTTTTGAAACCACGGCTCTTCCTGAGTCGGGTTGGTCTGGCAGCCGCAGAGCATGAAAGAAACCAAGAAAAGTACAGCTGCTGTGATAAAAATGGTGTTTAAGCGCATTCCTGAGCCCGATCTGCCACAAAAATAATTTTACACGGGAATTGTACTCTTATGTGTCCGAAGAGGCAAATCTGCATCTCCGATTTCAGCTATTGTTTTCCAGAGAAGACCGGTACATCCAGGCACAGTCCGAGCGTCTCCCGGACTTTTCGAACATAGAATGTGAAATTTTCCAGAGACGTTTCCGGGACGACCCTGTGGTCCAGACCGGCAACGTATCCTCCAGTCCGAATCATCGGCGGAACTCGGTAAGATATTTCATCTTCAATCGCCTTCTGCGGGTTCGAAGTGCTACTATTCTTCATTGGAAGTAGAGGTGTCGGATTGTCAGCGAGGGCGAGTTTGTTAATTCCTCGCATGAATGCCATCTGCTCACCGTATTTTTCCCGCAGTTCACAAATGTCGTTGCCTGCCCGGACCTCGCATGGGAGGACTGCGTTAATCCCCGCTTCGATCAACAGCGGTAGAAGTTGTCCCAAGTGGCCGTCGGTATCCACTGAAAAAATGCGTGTCCCATGCGATCGGTAAAGCCCGATGATTCTCTTGTAATGCGGCATCATGAATTCTCGGAAGATATCGGGGCTTACCATCATTGCACTTCTGTAGCACATGTCTTCACTCATATGCATCCAGTCAACGTCCACGCGGCCCAGCATCTCTTCGCTCACAACAAACAACATGTTAGAATACGTTTGGAGCAACTTTTTTATGAAATCGGGCTGTGTATAGTATGAGAGGCAGAGTTTTTCATCGCCCATCAGATCGCGCGGGAACCAGTAGAAACCTTTCCAGCCCACTCTGATGGGCCGTCCGTTGTGTCTCGCCTGGTTGTGTTTGGATTCCAATTCATCGGATATTCTTTCGGGGCTATACTGTAATCTGCTTTCATATTCTGACCAATCATCGGGGCCCGCGATAGGGAATTCGTAGGGGAGCGAAATGGTCGTCACACCTTTTTTAAGTTTCCGTTTTGTCCCCATCGAATCCTGCGTGATGATAATTCCGTTTTTGTCGGAGAGCGTTTTTTGTTCGAACGGGGGGTGCAGTCCGAAGTTAACTGGAAGGCCGATCGGCGGTCGATCGAAACCAAAATAATCACGGATTTCCGATTCGCCTATTTCTTCCGGCAGGCCCTCATTATGCCATCGTTCCAGCGTGCCGGGCATCAATCCAAAACTATGCTCGAAGATATAACGGTCGGCGTCCTCAAAAGTAACGCAGGCCAGCCAGCGTTCGCGTTCGTTCATTAGCCGAGTCCTTCAATAATTTCCAGTTCAAGTGGGTGAATTGAGCTGAAAAGCATCCTTTATATGCTCGATTCGTGGGGGTGTCAGCCCTTCCTGTTTATGCACGGCGACGAGGTCTAACCGTAGAACAACGTCTTCGCGATGGAGTTGCCGGAGGCTTGCGTACTGTTGCGCGGCTCTGAGCACACGTTTCTGTTTTTCTCGGGTGACGGTTTCGAGGGGGTCAACTGTTGCCCGGATGCCGCGAGCACGAACTTCTACAAAGGCTACAATTCCGTCGCGGAAAGCGACAATATCGAGTTCCCCTCCGGTACAGTGAAAATTCCTTTCCAGTATGCGATAGCCATTTTTCCGGAGGAATCTGGCGGCCATTCTCTCCTCGCGATCTCCTCTTAATCCATAACGACGTCCGCGGGAAGCATGATATCCGCAAAGGGCGAGCAGGCGTTGTGCAAGGTTTTTAAGTAAATTTTGCAGCCGGTCCGCAATTGTTTTGTCATTTGACGAATGTGCCATGGCCAAATCCCCGGTGGAATTACCTTCGACTGATGCATTATGGCGGAGATTAACGTTTCGTCAAACGCCAGTATCCTGGTCAGGAAACAGAGCGCTCCAGCAAACACCGGAAGCATTATACGGCCGGAATATGGATTTTAAATCGCGGGTATGCGAGAGACCGTTGTGCAACCGACTAATCGAGCAACCGAGCATTTTCTCCGTGCATATAACGCTCA